>CAZIAN010000330.1:0-4889 GCA_964537355.1 uncultured Pirellulales bacterium
CTTGCCGGTTTGATTTTCAATCAGCCGGGACACATCTTCCCTCGGCCCAGGTCCGCAGGCATTGAACTTTTTCGGCTAATGTTACAGTAAGCGGCGGCGAAGCCTTCACAGCGGAGATTATCCGGTCTGTACTTAAGCCGACTTTGTCAGAATACGCCTGATGCAGAGCGGATACTATGGCCTGCTCTATTTCAGAGCCGCTATAACCTTCAGAGGCTTTAGCCAATGCTTCTAAGTCGAATTTTTCCGGATCCCGCTTACGTTTTATTATGTGAATAGCAAATATTTCTTTTCGCACTTCATAGTTAGGCAGGTCAACGAAGAATATCTCGTCGAATCGTCCTTTACGCAGAAGCTCAGGGGGCAGGGCTTCGATGTCGTTGGCGGTAGCTACGACGAATACAGGCGCATGGCGTTCCTGCAGCCAGGTCAGTAAAGTGCCGAACATTCGCTGGGACAGGCCGCCGTCTGCGCTTCGGCTGGCGGCCGAAGCAAAGGCCTTTTCGATTTCATCAATCCATAGAACAACCGGCGACATCATTTCGGTTTGCCGCAGCGCATCCCGAAGATTTCGTTCGGATTCACCAATAAAGCTTGCGTACAAACCGCCCGGATCCATTCTCAAGAGCGGCTGGTGCCAGGCGGTTGCTATGGCTTTGGCACAGAGGCTTTTTCCCGCGCCCTGAACACCGAGCATCAGTACGCCTTTGGGAGCTTCAAGGCCAAACTCCATAGCTTTGGAGCTAAATGCGTCTTTACGTTGGTTGAGCCATTTCTTAAGTTGCCTCATACCGCCGATTTCGCTCAGGTCCAGAGGTGTTTGAATATACTCCAATAAACCTCCACGTTGAATCATTTGCCGTTTACTTGCAATGACGCGGTTTATGTCGTTGTCGTCGAAGCGCCTGTCATCGGCGACGGCATCGATAATAATCCGTTCCGCCTGGCGGCGTGTAAGGCCGCGAAGATTACGAACGATTGTTTCCAGACCCTTTTGTGTGATACCAATCTCAATGGGTGTTTTGCGATGAAAACGCCGCAATGTCCTGCGGACGATATCTTTCAATTCATTCCGGTCCGGCAAAGAAATTTCGAAAGGCTTCGCGTATGATTTTATGACTTCGGGCATTTTATCGGCGCTGTCAATCATAACGAGTGTATTACTGTTTTTCTCGAAACAGTCAATGAGGTCACGCAAAGCCCGCAGCGTCAGGCCTGCTTTGAGATGCTCAGCGAGGTCGAGAGTTACGCAAATAGATCCTTCCCTTGTATCGGCAAGATGGCGAAGTCCGGCGGCGGGGGATTCAGTATCAGCTATGAAAGGGCTGTCGGAAAGCAGGCCTTCTCTGACGCCTCCGGCAACTGACCATATCCACATACCACGCTTTTGACCAAGTGCCGCCTTCTGTATGATTTCCAGGGCGTACTTTTCTTCATGGCTAACAATAGATATACAGCAATAGCCGGCATTGATAAGTTGTTCAAATCGTTCGATATCGTCCATTGGAGGCTGCCCCGAGTATTTATTTATGCAACCAGGCAAAGAACAATCAAAGTAATTACACTGAATTTCTTCATTTCGTTTCTCCTCAAATTGCTTAACGCGGATTAATTTCTACTATTATAAGGAAAAATCAAAAAAAACAAAAGTCCAAATTTGGCCATTACAAATCTTTTGTCAGGTCGGCTTTGATATTGGCTGGTAAATAGCTTGCAATAGTCTCTACCTGCATTATAATTCACTAACAAGGCCAGCAGCGGCATTGAGAAACTATGGAGCTGTGAATGAGAAACGGATTTCGACAAATCAGTTGCATATTGCATTTTATTGGAAATCTGCTGGAGATATTAGGCCTTATTCTTTTATTCCCTCTGATAGTCGTTCTTGTGTACTGGGGGGGCGACCGTGGTGACGGCTGGGGAACTGCGCCCGCTTTTGTCATTGCGGCCATAATCTCATTTTCACTTGGAATGGTTTTAAGTCATGAGTTTAAGCCGGCGACTCTTAATCCAGCCGGCTCTATGCTTATATGCGCTCTAAGTTGGCTTATTGTATCGGCGATAGGTGCACTGCCCTTTGTAATCGCAGCCAGGTCGAATTACCTCGATGCTTATTTTGAAGCGATGAGTGGTTTTACTACTACCGGCATAACAATTTTTTCGGGGCTGGATGATATGCCGAAGAGCTTACTTTTCTGGCGGGCGCTTACTCAATGGCTGGGTGGCATAGGCATACTTTCCTTTTTCTTAGTGCTGACATTTCAGGCCGGCGGGGCTCATCATATATTAGGAGCTGAAAGCCATAAGATTTCCTCCCGCAGGCCTGCTCCGGGATTATTCCATACTATCAGAATAATCTGGACAATATATGTGATTTTTACGTTATTAGCTGTGGCCGTTCTTGCCATCGAAAGAATGCCGATTTTCGACTCCGTCTGCCACGGCCTTACCGCGGTTGCCACCGGTGGATTTTCAACTTATGACAGCAGCATCGGATACTACTATCAGACAGGCCATCCCCATTACAGGTTGATAGAATATACCCTTGCGTTCATAATGATGTTAGGCGGAATCAACTTTCTGATTCATTATCGAATCTTGACAAAAGATTTTAAGGCCCTCTGGGATAATGTTGAAATTCGATACTGGTGGCGGCTCATAGCTGTTTTTGTGATTATCATTATGATCGAGCGTCTATACAGGACAGGCGCTTTTGAAGCTCTCTTCAGGCGTGGTGTTGCTGTAGACCTCGTCGAATTTGAACGATCATTTCGACACAGCATATTCCAGGTGATATCTATCCTTACGACGAGCGGTTTTACCACGATGAATATAGACTCTGATTTTTTCGGTGTTGCAGCTAAGCAATTGTTTCTGGTTATGATGGTTATCGGTGGCTGTGTTGGTTCAACGGCGGGCGGCTTTAAGGTTGTACGCATCGCTATACTTAACAGGCTGATGTTTAGAGAGATTTTTAAGCTGAGAACCTCCGGCAAGGCATCTACGGGATTGATAATCGATCGTAAAATATTACCCGAGGACGAGGTGCATAGGATATCCGCCTTGTTTTTTACTTGGATGGCATTATTGCTTTTTGGAGGGGTGATTACCGCTCTGTTTTCAAATCAAGGTTCATGGGCATCATTTTCAGGGATGTTTTCCGCAATGGGCAATATAGGTCCTTGCTATATCTCGGGCCCTGATATGATAAATATTCATCCTGTTGTGAAACTAACGTATATTTTTGGCATGCTTGCAGGAAGACTGGAAATATTGCCGGTATTACTTTTGTTTTCAGGGAAGGCCTGGAGATAAATGTGCAAATTGACAATTAAATAGCATATTATCCATAATGGGAGGTAATAAAAATGTATATTGTTATCACTGGGGGCGGAATGGTTGGGGGCGGCCTTGTTCGCATGTTACTGGATAACAAGCATGATGTGGTATTAATTGAACAGAACAAGGAGACCTGTGACAAGTTATATGCCGAAACAGGTGTTGTTGCGATTAACGCAAGCGCTACGAGCATCGAAGCTTTGAATGAAGCGGGCATAACCAAGGCCGATGTCTTAGTTGCTGCAACGGGCCATGATGCCGACAACCTTGCCTGTGCAATTTTAGCCAAGAGTTTCGAGGTACCTCAAATCATAGTCAGGATGAGAGACCCCGCGTATAAACATGCTTATATAGTGGCGGGTGTACACTCGATTGTTCGTATGACCGACCTGATGGTCGGCCAGATAATGATGGATATAGAAAATCCTCAGGTTCGAAGAATAACAAGTATTGGCGGCGGCAAGGCGGATATATTTCTGGTTATCGTACCTGAGCATGCAAAAATCGCAGGTAAGAGCATCCAAGACATCGTAGGAAGCCGCCACTTCCCATCTCAGTGTGTCTTCATTGCGGTATATAATAAGCAAACGGAAGAATTCTCAATTCCCAGGGGGCAGCAGGTCATCAATGAAGGTGATGAGCTGTTCTTAATCTCTACGGTTGATAACATTAAAAAGGCGGTGGATTTGCTTATTGCTAAAAACAGAACCTGACGTCTAAGTTAACCCCCGGACTATCTCGAGAGCGGTTGTGTTATTCTACTTTGCGATATTACAAACGCCCTGATGAGTATCTTTTCTACCCTGCAAACTATACAAATCCCACTTACCTCTAATAGGGTTGACAGAAGCTGCTCTGGAGGTTAAGTTATTGCCAGAATTGAGGTTTTGTTTTTCTACGGTGCTTTTGTTATGAAAATTTCGCTGAATTGGTTAAGTGATTATATCGAAACCGGCCTTGGTGCCGACCAAATTGCTGAGATACTTAGCGACCTGGGATTTCCTTGTGAGGGGATAGAACATCTTGATGACGATGTGATTATCGATGTTGAAGTAACCAGCAATCGCGGCGACTGTCTGGGTTATATAGGTATTGCTCGTGAGTTGGCCGCTGCGACAGGCAAAAAACTTAAAATATCAGATATCGAACTCGACGAACTGGACAAACATGCTGCTGAATTTGTCAGTGTTGAAATTGTCGCCCCGGATTTGTGCGGCCGATATACCGCCCGGATTATTGACGGTGTCAAAGTCGCCCCATCTCCGAATTGGCTCAGAAAACGCCTTGAAGCAATTGGCGTGCGAAGTGTCAATAATGTTGTGGACGCTACCAACTACGCTATGATGGAAACCGCCCAGCCGCCGCACGCCTTTGATTATGCTAAGATTACTGATGGCAAAATAGTAGTCAGAAAAGCCCTTGCCGGCGAACGTTTAACCAGCATAGATGGTACGCAGTGTGATCTTAATACTGATATGCTGGTTATCGCTGATTCACAAATCCCTGTAGGGATAGCTGGTGTTATGGGTGGACTCGATTCCGAGGTTAGC
>CAZIAN010000330.1:4899-6012 GCA_964537355.1 uncultured Pirellulales bacterium
TACCACAATCCTTCTGGAAGATGCACATTTTGATCCGGTCAGCATTCGTACAACATCCCGTGCACTTACTCTACCTTCGGAGGCCGCATTTCGATTTGAACGAACCGTCGATATTGAAATGGTGGACTGGGCCTCAAAACGTACCGCACAACTGATAACTCAGGTCGCAGGTGGGAAGACAGCCAAGGGTGTGGTTGATATTTATCCTAAAAAACCAGAAAAGAAAGAAGTAACACTCCGGCTTTCACGATTAAATAAGTTACTCGGCATTGAGGTCCCTTGTGAAGAAGCATCGAGGATTCTTTCTGCTTTAAGTTTCAAGCCTCAAAGCACCGATGGTGAGATTATATGCTCGGTACCTTCCTGGCGCAGCGATGTTTATCGTGAAGTTGATTTAATTGAAGAAGTTGCCCGTGTTTACGGCTATAGCAAAGTACCAACGGAGCGAAAAATCAAAATAGAAGTCGTACCGGTCGATGCCCGTCAGAAGCTGATTGAGTCCCTTGGAACATTTCTTAACGGCTGCGGCTTTTATGAAACTATAAATGTTGACTTTGTTGATAATTGTGTGGCCGAACTCTTCTCGAAGGATGATGCAAAGGAACATCTGGCGGTAAAAGATGTATCCAGAAAAAGCGCAAATATTCTACGCCAGACTCTTATTGGTTCTTTGCTGGGTGTTTTGAAAACAAATCTTAACGCCGGAAATACGCCGTGTAAAATATTTGAGATTGCGGATACCTTTGTGCCGAACCATGAGCAGGGCGGTAAGCTGCCGATTCAAAAGACTAAGCTAACCCTTGTTTGTGACAGTGATATCCGAGACCTGCGAGGTGTGATTGAAGGACTTATAAGAAATATTGATAGAGAGGCACAAATTGATTTTACTCCTGCCGAGCTTATCTGGGCCCAGACAGGTGCTAAAATAATTGTGAACTCTCGAACAATAGGAACTGCAGGGATTGTTTCGAAAGCGGTGAAAGATAAATATGATTTCAAAGACATCTTACCCTGCGCTGTAGAGTTGGAGTATGAGCAGCTTTCGGCTTTACAAAGTGGTGCAATAGAAGTCAAGCCACTTCCAAGATATCCGGCAATACAGCGAGACCTTTC
>CAZIAN010000331.1:0-1756 GCA_964537355.1 uncultured Pirellulales bacterium
AACATGTTCTGGATTCTCTTGCCATATCCGAATACAGGCCTTGGATGCAGCGACACCTGTGGAACATCCACCATAGCAGGTGAAAATCAAAAGTTTATAAGCTTCTTTTTTCATAAAAACTATGCTTTTACAAGAATACACTTTACCAGAGAAATTTACGTTGATACTTTAACCAATTTTATTATTCTCTGGCAAGCCTTGCTTTGATTCACCGCAAACTCCTCATCCTCCGGCAAAGTTTGCATAATAAACTCCTCACTAAACGGCAAATAAAGTATATTTGTAACCCCTTCTTTGCTGTAAACCACGATTTGTTTCGGCAGCAATAGAACCGCCAGCCGCTCAATATTTTGTTGCAGACCCTTATAATTGAAGCTGCACATCATAACTTGAAAAGCATTAAAATGGTCATCAACACTAATGCCGCGTTGTTCGTACTCTTGTCTTTTATTAAAAACATATCGCACATAATAATCAAACTTTGATGCATTCTCTTTTAAGCTTTCAATAAATTCCTGAACCGATTTTGAACTCTTTGTCCTATACACGTATGTCTGTTCCATAACACAAACACCTTTCTTTTAATTTCTTTATTGATAATGTATTTATTCTAACTTTTGTATTTATCCGCTGCCTCCAAATAGTCTTCTTTTTTTACCCTGTTGAGCCCACAATTCATTTCGGATAATACTTTTTTCCTTTTCGGTTAAATCAGCGAATTGAAAATTTGTTGTCTCCACAAAACGTGCCAGTCCTAAATTCTTTATACCTTTTACATCTGCAGCCTGCATATTTGTGTATTGTAAACTTGCCCCGGAAAGATCTACCCCTGTTAAGACTGTGCCAATTAAGGAAGAAAGATACAAATCTGCCTGCCTTAAATCAGAATTTTCTAAATTTGAATTTCTCATGTTTACCTGGGCTAATTTTGCGTACCGAAAGTCAGCATTTTTGAACTGAGCATTTTCAAAATTTGCTCCCATAAAAGTGCCGTGCTTAAAATTCGCATTATTAGCCTTCAGGAAGGGCAAATATACGCCGTCGGCATCTAACTGCCTGAATTTAGAATTTTCCACAATCAGCGGATTTTCCTCGAGGTCGGCATCCTTAAGATAAGTTTGCAGTTCGTCAAATCCTTCATAGCCGGACAAATCGAAATCCTGCTCTAATTCTATGTTTGAAAAATCTCTTTCTCCAGATATGATCTTTTGTACAAACTCCTGGCCCTTCATAAAAATCAGCTTCTTTGTCATAATTTTACCTTCCTTTACAATTATAGATATGGGATGTCACCCTTAAACGTTGGAGAGACATCAAAGATAGTTTTATTTACCATTCCTCTGATAGTAAGAATGAAATTCACGGCCCACCATAGAGTAAATACTACCGTTAGAACTACAGCAAAATTTCTCAATAAAGGCAAACTTAGTGATTTTGCGAGGATTAAAGTGGCGATAGTATATGCCGCCGGCGGAAAGATAAATGCCCAGTATCCCAAGGTAACAGGAACTCTCTGTTTCAACATGTATAAAGCAACTATAATTATCGCATAAATGAGCCACCATAGACCAAAACCCCAGAGCAATAAAGATATGACTTTAATAAAAGGAACAAGTGTGGCTGGAGCTATAATTGAAACACCACTTTTTCCAAGTACGGGTATTATCGTGTTTATAGCGATAATACATACCCCGACAGGAGCAACACCTATCATAAAACTTGGAGCCACATCCCTGCGGGGGAAGTTATAAAACAA
>CAZIAN010000331.1:1856-5984 GCA_964537355.1 uncultured Pirellulales bacterium
CAACACCTATCATAAAACTTGGAGCCACATCCCTGCGGGGGAAGTTATAAAACAAAGCCCGAAATAAAACAATCGTGTAAACTATAATCGTAAGAGGGATAGCGACTCCCAAAAGCAGAGTATTAACAAATAAAATGTTTTTTACATGGGCCTGGTTTGTCATATGCAAAGCCCAGAAATTGCCCGCGAACACTAAAACAAAAAGACCGACCGGAGCTAAAAACCAGAAACCTAAAGCCCTTCTCGGCTGAGCGTGATTGCCGCTGGTTACTTTGAAGGGCGTAAAGAAAATAAAAAATATCCCTACCACAAGAGCTATCCACCAGAATATGGCAGCTAAATTATAGGCGAAGGCTTTCGAAATAAACGAAAGAGGGACATTGAACAAACCAGTAGCACATATGGCTGCTGCGATGGAAATAGCTGAATAGAACTGGATCAGGCTTGCATGCCTCCATTCCTTCAAAATACAATCCATGCCCACTATAAACCTGACGATAAGAAAGACCATAGCTGTGAAAAAAACTGCGATTGCAAGTGTCAGGAAGAAAACAGCCAGACTGTGAAGGAAACCTTCTGGTTTACCTGCAATAAGTTGATATATATTAGCTAACGCACCCGTACCCATCACAAATATAAACCATCGGGGAGAAAACCAACGCAAGATATATTGTGCAGTAAGTTCTTTCTTTGGACTGTTTTTCGGTTTAACCGACATTTGAATCTCCTTTTCGAGTTAAAATTTGTACTGTATTTGTAAAGAAAAATAGTCAGCTTCATTATCTTTTTCATATACATGCTTTACTACACCTTCACCCCATACATGGCTGTAGAATGCCGCAAGATTACATTGTGGGTTCAGTGCGTAATTCAGCATAATACTAAACTCCTGGGACAATGCATCATGGCCTCCGCCATTTCGAGGAATATACCCGGAAATGTTACCGCTTTTCTGTGTTGGACCGGTCCCCATGTACCATCTGTCCGCACTTTCATCCAACTCAACAATATGGTAATCCATCCTTGCAGTAAGTTTTTTGCTGGGTTTGGTAATCAGTTGCACGAAAAAATCTCTGTTGTTTTCGAGGTCATAATAGGGGTATAATTGATATTTTCTCGTTCCGGGAGCCATCTGAAAAAAGGTTTCATGGTCGCCATCAGCCGGATTGCTGTCGCCCGAACCTATGAAATATCCTGTTCTAAACCAAGGTTTCCATGGCATCTTTGTAAATTGGTAGCCGATTTCACTGGCAATTGCGTAAGCGTCATGATCTCTATCATACCAGTCACCGGTTTGTACACCTCCCCATAACAGCGTGTCCACCTGACCCGGGCCCCAATCATATATACCCAAAATATGTCCCCCATACATCTGTATATCTATATCAGCATGAGAACAAGAGCGGCTTTCATTATCAGGCCGCTGAGTACAATCTCTCTTGTCGTCGTAGTTGTAGAAAAACGTAGCGAATTCAGTATCGGGAACCAACGAATCCTTTTTAGCCGTTAATGTGGTAGTAATAATGTCAATATCATAAATAGTTTCATCAATATCTTTTTCCCAACCGCCCTGAGTGGGATAGAAAAACGAAGTGGTCAAATTAAACTTATCATCATCCCATCCAGCCAAAGTTCCATCAAAACTTCTGCCAAACGCTGACCAACCGAAAGGACTTATCATTCTGTCTCCAATACGCATGTTCTTCAGAATATTGAATTTTTCCCCATCTTTCTTATCCTGCACTTCGAGGCCGTCACTGTATTCAAATCTACCTCCCTTAAAGAACAGTTTCGTGTCAAAAAGGTCACTCCAATGAACATAAGCCTGGTGAACACCAAAATCATAGGGATTCTCTTCCGGATTATGAAGATAATACAAACCACCCATACCAAAAGGTCCGGTCATATTTGAAACCGCGTCGTCGGGCAAACCAAACATATGGACATATTGCGGCTGAAAGAAAATTTCCATATTTTCTGAAGTATATTTCAGGTTCAAGCGTGTCCTTTGGAAACTAAAGCTGTAGTCATTATTTGTGTTATTGCCTTTGTCTGTTCCAAACCAGTTCCAGTAGGCATATCTGTAAAGAATACTCCCTCCCAAAGTCAGCTTCTCATCTTTATCCTCGGATTCGTACAATTTAAATCCTCCTTCAGGAAAAGAATAAGGCCAACCCTTAGCTTTATCTTCCTGTCCTTCGACATCAGCAACAAAAAGCATACTCGCCGCTACCAACAAAATGATGGTTCTACATCGCCATAATTTCATCCTTAATATCTCCTCTTTTTCATTTGTTTTTATGTTTTTCATAATCTCATTGTTAATATTAAATCTATCTACATGATTCAGTTAGTCTTACAAAAGTTTCCTTATTTAAACTCCTGTCATTGTCTTGCTGATTGTTCGTTTTTAAATGAATCTTTGTTTCCTCGCAGGAGCTTTTCTTAATCTGATTCGTCTGAAATAAATTTTTGGTATTGATTTCTAATACAAATTCAATGCTGCCTATAAAGAGTAAAAAGTACCCGACAACTTCAGTGCTTTCTTCAATTAATCTCTTTAAATTGTGGCTATAATCAATTGACAATAAAGCTTTTAAAAACAGTTCCCACCCTAATAATTGCGAAAGTGCAATTATGACAAATGCCAAACATAAACTCGAAAATGAACGAAAAGTTAGAAATTCGCTTATTTGGGATTCTAACTTGATCCGATTTTGCAGCCAAAAAAATAAACCATAAACAGCAATACATATCCCAGGCAATTTCCAACCCATTACTGGAATCATCTTATCCATAAGTAAATCTAACTCTCTGATTGAAGCAAGGCTAAAAAGAATCACTAACAGACAAGAGAGTTTTTGGATATTGCTGAAATATAAAGCTCCAATAAAAACGGTAAAACCACTTGCTAAGATAATACCCAATTGACTATTTTCTATCAGTCTGTCTTCTGCAAAAACGGTAACGCCCTTACTTTTTGACAAAAGAAGAAGTAAAACAACAATCGTCAATAATAAGAAAATATAAATTGCAAAGCGCAATCTCATGGATTTTGTTAAACTGTATAGCCATACGCTCCTAACTATCTTTATTTTGATCGTTTTTTCTATCATCTATAAAACCAAATCTATCTATATGATCGAATAAGATTAGTTAAAGTTTCCTGGCTCTGAATACCTATCATTCGCTTTACCGGTTTTCCACTTTTAAACAATATAAGCATTGGTATTGACCTGACCTGGAATGTATTTGCCAGATCAGGATGTTTTTCTACATCTACTTTTACAACCTTTACGTCTTTTTTAGAATCTGCTGCCAGGTTATCCAAAATAGAGCTCTGGAATAAACAAAGCTGGCACCAGTGTGCACAAAAATCAACTAAAACTATTCCTTCAGCTATCTCCTTTTTAAAGGTTTCATCTGACAGATGAATAACTCTACTTGCCTGAAATGCATCTGCTTAGCTGCTGCCAATTTGACAATCCGAGTTATAATAAATTCTCTCAAAAACAAAAATAGAAGCAAAACCTATTAACAAAGCAGACAGTACCCACAAAAATACGATCTTCGTTTTATTTACAGATTTAAACTTTGTCATTTTTTTTAGCTTTCTTCGTTAACTAACAAATGATTTACGACATCGAGAAGCATATCTTTAGAATGCACGCCGATGAACCTGTTTACTTCTCTGCCATCTTGAAAAAGCAGCAATGTCGGGATAGCCTGCACATCATATTGCAGTGCCAGGTCTGGTATATCCTGAGCGTTTACGTTGATAATTCTAAGCTTATCTTTCAACTCTTGAGAGAGCTCTAAGAGCACAGGAGACTGACTTAAACATGGCTGACTTAAGGGAAGCCAAAAAACAACAAGCTCTATCCCTTCTTTTATAAGTTCGAAAAATTGCGTGTTGCTGCGTGCCTCAATTATCATTCTGAAATTTTCCTCTAAATGCTCAATCAGCCTTCTTATATGCTTTACTATTTGAAACACCAACTATAATAGAGATAGCAAAAGGCCTGCCAATCTAAGTCTAAAAGCAAGTTTTGATCTTACCTCTTACCTTAAAGCAACTTAGAAAAGGCAAAAAAGTATCTGCTAGATGTATGCAAAAACGGCAGCGGA
>CAZIAN010000332.1:0-5982 GCA_964537355.1 uncultured Pirellulales bacterium
ATTCGAAAAAACAGGTCCTCTCGAAACCGGTCCTCTTCGATTGCAGATTCAAGATCACGGTTTGTTCCCGTGATGAGTCTCACGTCAAAAGACACTTCTCTGTCGGAACCAACCGGACGGACGGAGCGTTCTTCCAAGGCCCGCAGGAGCTTGGGCTGCAGGGTCAGAGGAAAGGCCCCAATCTCATCAAGATACAATGTTCCGCCGTCGGCTTGTAGGAATAATCCCTTACGTTCCGCCTTTGCGTCGGTGAATGCTCCTTTGGTATGACCAAAAAGCTCGCTTTCCAAAAGCGTTTCTGGCAAGGCGGCGCAGTTGACAGCAACGAATGGACGAGCATGACGGCGGCTTTGCGTATGCAATGCTTGGGCCACTATTTCCTTACCTGTACCGCTTTCACCATTGATCAGAATGGAAGCCTCAGAGTCGGCAACACGTGCAATCAGATCATAGAGGTTCTGCATCGGAATGCTCTCACCAAGGAGCCCCTCAAACTGTTTATATTGCTGTACTAACTCACTCAGTTTTTTCACTTTTTCCTGCAAAGAACGGTGCTTTATTGCCCGCTCGAGCGTGAAAGCAAGCAAATCCATTTCAATAGGCTTTGTGATAAAATCATATGCGCCGGCACGAATGGCAGCGACTGCTGTTTCCATACTGCCGAATGCGGTAATCACAACAACAGGTACGTCGGACCGATTCGCTACAATTCTTTCACAGAGATCAACTCCATTCATGCCAGGCATCTGCAAATCGGTTAACACCACATTGAACTCTTCTTTTTTAAGCACAGAGAAGGCTTCTTCGGCAAACAAATACCAAGATGGATCGAATCCCCGTTTGTGCAGGTCGGTTTCGATCATTTCACACATGCTTTGATCATCATCTACAATTAGAACTTTTCCCGGCATCATTCACCCTCCTGTGGTAAGTAGATTGAAAAGCAACTTCCTTTTCCAACCTCACTTTCCACTTCAATCCAGCCACCGTGTTCGCGAACGATCCCGTAAGCAATCGAAAGGCCCAACCCAGTGCCTTTACCTGTGTCTTTGGTAGTAAAGAATGGTTCGAAAATATGACTCATATCTTCTTCCGAAATGCCTTGCCCCTCGTCTTGAACGCAGATACGGAGGTACTCACCTTCAGAACCCTCGTGTCCTTCGGGGGGTTGAGCGTGTTCACAACTAATACCCACTTCCACGCTGCCTCCCTGAGGCATGGCCTGCAGTGCATTGGTGAGGATATTAATCAGAACTTCTTGAAATTGTGCGGCGTCCACCTCCACCTTAGCAAAAGCGTGATCGTGACCAGCAAAAGAAAACTCCACTTTCTGCTTGCGGCCAAGCGGGGCTATAAGATCCAATGTTCGCCGAACCATTTGTCGAAGATCCACTGAACTCTTTTGGGTGGATCGTCGGCGCGCAAAATCGAGAAGCTGTCGAATAATGATTGTTATGCGATCGCTCTGGCCTTTGATAGTATTGGCATTCTCCTTAATCTCTGTTAACGATAGATTCCCCCGAGCGATCATGCCCGCTCGTCCGGAGATGACATTGAGGGGTGTACCAAGTTCATGGGCAATTCCAGAGGCCAACCTACCTACTGTTTTAAGACGATCTTCGTGACGCAGTTGTTCTAACGCGGCGATTCGTGACTCTGTTTCAATGCGGACCTTCTTCCAAGCCTCCTGAATCTGTTCGCACATCGTATTCAACCCTACTGCAAGTTCGCTGATTTCATCGTGTCCCGGAAGCTGCAACGGCCCCGAAAAGTCACCTCCGCCCATACGTCGCATTTTCTCGATCATCTTACTTAGCGGCCGCCCAATCATTTTGACACCCAGCAGCGGAACAGCAAATACGCTTAGCAACACTAGGACACCCGTCAAGACAGTTGCTCTGATAAAAGCGATGTGAGTATATTCATCCAGCCAGGATAATGATTCGGAGAGCTCGAGAGCCCCAGGCCGTTTCTCGTCAACCTCAACCGGAATATAGAAGTAAAAAAAACCATTGCCCTCCTTGTCCTGCTCTTTGAATGACACCTCTTGTCCATGTACGACCAGGTTAAGTCTTTCTCGAGATACCTTGGGAGCATAGGAGTCATCCGGTGGCGGATTCAGCCAAACCCAACGCATTTCCATCATATGCTGTTCCTTGCCGGCGTTCTCGATAAGTCTCAACGCAAGTTGCTGGCCACTAGTGCGCCATGCATCCAAAACCAGACTCTTCATAGCATGACCTAGCAAAGAAGCATCGAGCTTCATGTCTGTCTCGTATAACTTAACTTGACGCTTGTACGAAATATAACCATCGACCATTAGTGTGATGATGATCCCGAAAATAAGGAAAAAAACAAGCTTTGCCACAAGTTTCATCTGTATACCTTTTTATCTGAACTTTCCTATGCTTAAGAATCCCTGTTTTTTCCTATTGCACCATATCTTTAATCCCGTAATACTATTTCATCATTCCAACCATTATCTTCTGCTCGACTTCGACGTCCCATAGTATCAGTATCGCCCGATATTTTCCACAACTTATTCCATGCGAAACATTTTTTTGGTACGAAAATCGATCACCGTCAGTCCATATTTTCCACTAAGCGAGAGAGCAAAGTCGTTGGAGTTTTAAACACTAATACTGCTCAGTGCTAAAATCCTCGCCAGAAAACAAGAGGTTAACTGTATGTTCAGAATGACGGGAATATTTAGATATTGACAATTGAGAACACGATTTTTTCTCAAATAGACGCCATGCAAGCTCTACCGGCCATGAACCTCACAGGCAACGGTCGTTTGATCCTGATGGATGAAGGTCAATTAGTTGACCTCATAACATTGAAAGACATGCTGTATTTCCTTGCCCTTAAAATTGATCTTGAAAGTTAAAAATCGCAAAAATAGGAACTTTTTGAAATGGCAGAGTCTATTATTTGGAAACAGCCCCTACCAACCCTCCTGAAGTTAGTGACAGAAGGTTACTGAGTATACGCGGCAAAACAAAGCCACCACGACAAACCAAGTATTTCGGGTGCCATTCTGGTTTAAACTTTTCTTTGTACTTTCGAAGACCCCGGAAATTATAAAAGTGTTCGCCATGGCGGAACACAAAACTACCAAACTGGTTCCACAGCTTGACCATGGCAGGATCATCAAGCCCTGATAATGGTGCCATTCCCAAATTAAACCACCGATATCCTTCTTGCCGGCCCCACAACATCAGTTGGGTGAATAAATAGTCCATTACCCCATCCGGCAAATCAGGCAGATACCGGATCAGGTCTATTGAAAATTCATCCTTCTCAGCCCCTCGCCATAGATTGGCAAAAGCAACCAGCTTTCCATCATTACGGACAACCGCAGCAGGAAAATACTTGAGATATTCTTCGTTAAAAAAACCCAGTGAGAACCTCTTTTCCCTTGCATTTTTTTGCTTTAGCCAGGCATCAGATACATGTTTTAACTGAGCCATTGAAGCTGCAACTTCATTACGAGAAATCACCTCAAATCTGCAGCCCGATTTTTCAAACTTGTGACACATATACCGCAGACTTCTGTGCTTACTTTCTTCAATGGAGAAGGTTTTCAACGGTACACAAGCTTCTTCTCCCATTTTGAGAAAGGCAAGCCCCAAATCGGAATAGTAACGAAGGCTTTCTCCATCAACTTCATAGAAAACGGGCCAGCAGCCGTGTCGGTCAGAGTTTTTATGGAACCACCAGATCAGATCATCCCATTCCTGCTTCGGCCCAACTGGGTCACCCATCGCAATCCAGCTTTGTCCTGAGGCAGCGTACATAATGAAGCTACGGCCGCTACTGCTAAGGAGAAAGTTTTTGTCTCCAAGCAAAGCAAGGTTGGCATAGGCACATCGAGATATTTCGACTATTGTACGCACCTTTTCTATGTCGGTTACACGTTCTGAGGCAAATGGCCTCGTAGGGGAACGAAGTAGCATTGTCAAAGCAAACACCATAGCAAAGCCAAGAGTACCTGCCATTGCACGAAGAAACCGAGGTGCATCGCTTGAAAAAGCAAATTGCCACCACAAAGAATTGGAATACTCGATGTGTTTATAGGAAAACATTCCCAGCCAGATCGAGCTAATCAACACAATGACAATGGCAGCAATCCAATTAAAGGTAAAAGCTTCGTTGAGAAAAGAGCTTTTGCGGCGGAACTCTGAGTGACAGGGTAAAATGACGGCTAACATAATAGTCAATATCACCGCTTCCTCGTAGTCTAATCCTTTGACGAGCGATAAAACAACGCCTGACACAAGAAGGACTATAGTTAAATGGTAGGCCGCATCGAGCCGGCGCTGCAGGCCACGGGCCAACACAAGAAGCCCAAACCCTATCAAGCTGGCCAAAAAATGGGAGACTTCTATCAGTGGAAGAGGTAGAAAATCTCTCAACAAGGCCAATCGTCCCTTCGCAGCAGGTAGTGCGCCGGAAAATAATAAGATTACTCCGCCTAAGAAAACCGTGAAAGCAAACACATGCGGTATCGCCGTCGGAGCCCATTGGCCCACGACAGTTCGCAACCACTTGATAGCTCCCTTTCTTTCCATCAGCTCGTGGATTGTGAGAACAGCAACAGCGATGCCAAAGGGGAAAAGATAATAGATGATACGATAGATCAAAAGTGCGCCAAGGATTACAGGGGCGGAATAGGTAGGTGATAATAGAAACAGAGCAACAATTTCGAATGCTCCCAGTCCACCCGGTATCTGGCTCACCAACCCTGCAAACTGTGCAAGCATAAATATACCGAGAAACCCCGGATACGACAGAGTTGCTGTGCGAGGCAGCAGGACATAAAGCACACTGCCAGCCAAGGCCCAGTCTATGCTGGCAATTGCAACCTGCACAAGAGTAAGACTCAAGCCAGGCAGGGCAAACTCCAAACCTCGTATCATTATGGGCTTGCTTCTCAACCCAGTCCATAGTACGTACACCCCAAGCAGTATAAGGAATGCAACTCCGATAGGCTGAGATGATGCGAAAGGTAGATGGAGAAACTCTGGCAGCGTCAATGGCTCGAAAATAAAGGCTACCCCCGCAAGAGCAAAGAAACCCAACCATAGTGTCAGGCCACAGAAGATAACCAGCTTGGCCACATTCATCGCTGAAAGTCCCCAACTGGAGTAAATGCGATATCGGGCGGCACTGCCGCCAAATACCGTTAAATTGTAGCTGAAAACGTAACCGACAAACGAAGCCAAAACGATCTTGCTGTACGCCAGCGAATATTGAATATAACGCAAAGCCAGCATGTCGTAGATAGTAAGTAACAGATAGCTAATGACAGTAAAGGCCAGGCTCAGAATGACACTGCCACGAGGGATTTGCCCTAACTGCTGAACTATATCATGGTAATGGTACTTCCTGAGTACATGATGAATTACAAACAGAGCAAAAATGAGAAGGGTAAGGCCAAGCAATGAACGAATTTTATGTAAAAGCTTTTTCATAATAAAGACTCAGGTTCTGAGCGGCCTTGGCACTACCAACCTTTAATTCCTGCCTCGCCGTAGCGAAGTATTGGTTCCTGGTCAATTTTCCAATCGGTTACACCGTTTTTGCTGCGTGCTATATGGAGATTTGAAAAACCGGCATGGTCTTCGATACGAAGCAACAGCATAACTCCATCGCCTTGTTCAGTAGCACCTTGATTGAGAAAAGCTACCGACGGGAAGGGAACATCAAGAGGAGAAATGATGGGATTTTTTGAGGACAATTTAAAAATTCTTGTATCCATAACAACACCTTAAAGAAATTCATTAATTCATTATTATTTTGTTAATAGGCCAGGCTTTTTAGGGTCGACGATGCGATAGGCAAGCAGTTTCACGCGGTCATTCACGAGGAACCACACCAGAGCATAGCCCCAAACGAACAGTGCCCAACCCCAGCCGAGGGGTGTCATAAACAGCCCATAAACCGCTATCAACGTCGCAATTATTTGCGTGCCGAGCA
>CAZIAN010000333.1:0-3048 GCA_964537355.1 uncultured Pirellulales bacterium
CGATAATGCCGGGGGTTTGTGGTGCAAAGACTATTGAACAAACACACTGGATGGCACTGAATTATTCGATGTCCGAGATACTGGGTAATACAAGCACCCCGATGCGCTCCGCGATAATAAACTTGTGTCGCAAAGTAGATATTGGAATGATAATTGATGCCGTTGTTTTTGAAGGTGGAAAGCTATACGGCCTTGTGGCCGGTGATCTTAAGACTGCCCATGATGCAGGAATTGAATTATGTCGCGAGGTTTATAGTGTCCCGATTAACGAAACATCAGAAATAGTCATTGCCGAATCATATCCTGCGGATATTGATCTAAGACAAGCCATCAAAGCAATTTGTTCTGCAGATTTAGTATGTCGTGACGGAGGTGTAATTATCCTGACGGCCCATTGTCCTGAAGGGATTTCACCACAATTTCCAGATTTTGCAAAGTATGGTTTTACGAATCCTGATGTACTCTACCGGAAGATTAACGAGGGGAAATGCAGCGACCAAAAGCTGTTGGCATACACATTGATAGCAATAGGAAGAATTATTTGCAAGAGGGTTCGGGCAATTTTAGTTTCACCAAATATCAATCCAGCCGAAGCCGAACGTCTTGGATTCATATCGGCCGATAATCTTCAGCATGCAATTGACAAGGCTTTTGAGATGACCGGAAATAACGCCAGAATCAGCGTACTGAAACAAGCAAGTATAATGCTGCCCGTTTTATATTCGGCACACAACCAAGAAGATTTGTGATGGTAAAGATCACGTTATATATCTGCGCCTACAATTACGCCTGCTACCTCGAGAAGGCTATCGAAAGTGTATTAAAGCAAACGATGAATGACTGGGAACTTATCATCATCAATGACGGATCGACAGACCATACCGGTGAAATTTTATCACAATACCGCGGCAATCCAAAAATAAGGATCATAGAGCAGGAAAATAAAGGTCTTAACATCAGCAATAACATAGCTTTACGACTGGCAAACGGGTCCTATATCATGCGACTTGATGCAGATGATTATCTTGACGAAAACATTCTCATTGTTCTTTCCAACATTTTAGATACACATTCTGATGTCGGATTGGTTTACCCTGATTATTATGAAGTTGATGAGAAGGGTAAAATCATTCATCAGGTTCGTCGCAAGAAAATAGGCGATGAGGCCGAATTACTCGATCTACCGGCACATGGGGCTTGTACCCTTTTCCGCAAAGAGGTCCTTTTGCAACTTGGCGGATATTCGGAAGTGTTTTCTTGTCAAGACGGCTATGAATTATGGTTACGATTTATTCAGAAGTTCGAGCCGTACAATGTCAATATCCCATTGTTTTATTATCGACAACATCCGAAAAGTCTAACAAAAAAACAGAAAGCACTTTTGGAGACGCGCATGGCAATTAAGCGTGGATTTGTTACAGAAAGCCATGATAATAAGATTCCGAAAGTTTTAGGGGTAATTCCTGTTACACGTAACAGCGTATATTCACAGAACGAGCCTTTTATAGAACTGTCGGGAAAGCCTCTTATATGGCATACTCTCAATAGTATAAGCTCTTCAAAATTACTTAACAAAGTAATACTATCGTCGGAAGATGACGAGGTACTGGATTACGCAAAGAAATTCCCCAATATTGAAGTCATTAAGCGTGACCCCAAGCTCGCCAGATCCACAGTAAAAATGGTTGATTTGCTTATAGACATTCTTAATCACATTGAGGGAAGTTCAGGTTATAAGCCAGAAGCAGTGTGTACCCTTTATATAAATACCCCGCTGAGGCAAGGTTATCATATCGACAAGGCAATTGATACTATGACAATATTCAATGTTGAATCAGTCATCTCCGTTGAAGAAGAACTAAGACACTGCTATCACCACGGCAAACATGGATTAGAGCCTATCAACATTTCAGAAAACGGAATGCGGATTGAACGTCAATCAATATATAAGTCAAATAGTGCCATTTTCCTCAGCACAACAGAGACGATACAAGGAGGTAACTTATTGGGCAAAAAAATCGGTCATATAATCATGCTTCCAGAGGAGAGTGTAAAGATCAACAGCAAATATGATTTATGGACTGCTGAAAAAATATTGAATGAATGGCATAACAGCTAAAAAACACTGCCTGTACACAGTTCGATAAGGTCAATGCAGAATGGACTATACACAACAAATAAATAGTACCGATTTAATCAAGAAAAAGGTTGGAAATCATGAAATGCTTCTCGATAAAACAGACCATGGAATATCCCGAGTCCTGATTAAGAAATCCAACTCACGAAAATGGCCTCGCGAACCGGAGTTCATGGACATCATTACCGACGAAATCACTGAAGGCATGGTTGCATTTGACCTTGGCGCCAACATCGGTTATATAACACTTATAATGGCGGATAAGGTTGGGGAAAGCGGCCATGTTTATGCCGTGGAACCAGACCCCCGCAATTTTGCGATCCTTGAGAAGAATATACGACTGAATAATTATACAGAGAGGGTCTCATCCTATCAAACGGCAATTTCTAGTAAAAACGGAACCTGCAGATTTTTCCTTTCCAAGTCTTCAAACCTCGGCAGTCTGCGTGTAACAGGCAATACTAAGGAGGCGATTGAAGTGACAGTTCAAACAGGTGATGCGTTTTTCGGCGATAAGTTACAGCCTGATTTCATCAAGATGGACATTGAAGGCGCCGAAGTCGAAGCACTCGAAGGGATGCTCAAGACGCTTGAAAAGAAAAAAGGCGTTGTCAAGATACTTATGGAGACCCATTCTATGTATTACAATCCTGAGGATAGCCTCAAACAGCAGCTAATTAAGCTTTTTGAAATAGGATTCAAGGTCAAGTATCTAATTACAGCAGGAGTTCCAAAGCCGTTTTTCTTTGCATCCAGAGGTTACGAACCTTGCCGGGTATATAATTCAGGCTATTGGACAAGAGGAGTTTACAGCGGGATATCCAATGGTGATGTGCTTGAGTCAGTGCGTAATTTGCATACGGAATCAATCAAAATACCTTTTAAGAAATGTTTACTGCGGCCCTGGCATT
>CAZIAN010000333.1:3148-5068 GCA_964537355.1 uncultured Pirellulales bacterium
GAAAACATTCAGGAGTTCATTTTTATAATAGTAGAATAAAACTTTGGAAGGCGTTCGTTTTTATATAAACAGTACGAAGAATGTCAATGGTCCATCTATCTTCGGGTCTCGGCTGAAGAATGCGATTATAGGTGCCAATTGGCGGTGGGACCCAATATTGCCTTCGATCTGTTATATATTTGCAATCGGCTTATTACGGCCTTTTGGCAAAAACATTTTAAGGCTCGATGGCCTTTATTTTGATACAGGGAATACACTTGGTGATTCTGAAAAATTAAATCGCCCTATTCTCAAGAACTATATGAAAGCGGATGCTGTAATATTTCAAAGTGAATTTAACAGAACACTTTTTAGTGTTTTTATGGGGGAGCCGCGCTGTCCTAATTTCGTGATATGCAATGGTGTTCCGGACGGTTTTTCTCCTGTAGGCAGACGGCACGATTACGGTTTTAAAAAGGCCATTATTTGTTCCGCCAGTTGGAGAGAGCACAAACGGCTTAACTGTATAATCAAAGGCTTCCTGGAATATGGAAATCCCGATGTCGGACTTATTATAATTGGCGAAAACGTTAAAGAGCAAATCAAACATCCTAATATAAAATATACCGGCAGAGTACCTGTGCAGAATCTTGCTGATTACCTCAGAGGGGGAGATGCATTTATTCATTTGGCATGGCTCGACCATTGTCCCAATACAGTGGTCGAGGCGCTGGCCTGTGGATTACCAGTTCTTTGCAGTCATAATGGAGGTACTAAAGAGATAGTTCGTTCCAATGGTATAATAATACAGTGTGAAGACGATTATGACTTCCGGAAAGTTGACCTTTACAATCCGCCAACATGTAATAAAAGGACTGTCGCAGAAGGAATAGAACAAATTCTTAATTGGAATAAACCACTTGAAATGAATTATCTGAGAATTGAAAATGTGGCTAAAGGCTATATGATGGCTGCCGAGAAAATTCTCAATCAATAAAACGCTTTTTGCTTTTATCAAGGGCTTATGAAGCCTGAAGAACGCGAAGACAATCTTTACAGAAACGGCAAGCGATGTCAAATATCCTTGGAAGAGGAAGCGCTTTTTGAGTTATTTGATAACAACAGCTCTGCGGGAAGTAAGGTTTTAGATGTTGGATGCGGCTCCGGAGAAATAGCCCATGTCATCAATGAAAAAGGACATCTGGTTTCAGGTATAGATTTTTCCCCGATAGCCGTTGAACTGGCCAGAAAGCAAGGTGTTGACAGCCAGCTTGTGGATTTAGATAGCGGCATCCCCTTTGATGACAATACATTCGAAACGGTATGGGCAGGTGATGTTATCGAGCATGTATTTGATCCGATATTCGTTTTGAAAGAAATCAAGAGAGTACTGGTACCTGGCGGTCAAATGCTCTGTACTGTACCCTATGACTTAAACTTAGCTACACGTTTGAGGATTTTTTTCGGTCATTCGTATCAGGAAAACGTATACCGAGAATATGGACAGTATAAGCATCATACTTTTTTTTCGATGCCGCTTATGAAATATATGCTGAATGAGGCTGGTTTTGAGCCTCAAAACATAAAATATCTAATCAAGATTCCCAAAACTCGGATTCAATACATAACAGAAAGCCGAGCAATGATTTATTTTGCGAATACTATGATAATCAGAGCAACAGTACACAAGTAATATCATTGCTCGTGATATTATGATGAATGCAAAATTCCAGGAAAAAGTAAAATCCTATAGAAAACATTGCCTTAAATTATCGTCAATTTATATATTTGCTGACTGTGATTAGAAATGAATATTAAATATTTTGCCAAAAATCTGTTGCTATTGCTTAGTCCCCGCAGAAAAAGATTCAAAGCTCATTTGGATCACACATATGTTAATGACAACTTTAAGCCCCCGATTAGATATAAGCATTATGGCAA
>CAZIAN010000333.1:5078-5973 GCA_964537355.1 uncultured Pirellulales bacterium
ATGCCTGATATTTTTCAGGAACAAGAATGAAGCTATGTGGGACGAGCACTGGAGCAACCAGAATATCAGGGAACTTCATGACTCAGTGAGCAAAATGAATTTGGTGAACCGCGTAACACAAAAACACCTTGCCCCACATGGCGGCCCTATACTTGAGGCGGGTTGCGGTTTAGGTCAGTTTGTACACTCCCTGTCAGATATAGGGTATGATTGTGTCGGGATAGATACGGCCCAAGAGACTATAGCTAAAATAAAGAGTACGTATCCTGATTTGAATGTAAATGTAATGGACGTTAATAATCTCAAATATCCTTCCGGTCATTTTGCTGGTTACTGGTCGCTTGGTGTGATTGAACATTTCCATGAAGGCTATGAGCAGGCCTTGCAAGAAATGTACAGAGTCATCAAGCCTGGCGGATATGCGTTTGTTGCAGTTCCAATAATGTCACTTTTAAGACGGCTTAAAGCCTTTTTGCGATTATATAAGAGCGAGGTTAACATAGACCATCACAGATCCAATAGCCTTAATTTTTATCAGTTTATTTTTTCTTCCAAAAAACTAACCAAGGATTTCCAAAAGATTGGTTTCAGGGACAAATCTTCGATTAGCATCTCTGGCATCAAGGGTCTTGGAGATGAGATACCAATCTTAAAATCTCCTCTGAGACGATTTAGCTCATTGCGAGAGAAAAATCTTGCAGGTAAATGTCTTGTAAAGGCCTTAGATAGTTTTCTGTCTTTTTCAACAGGCCATATGGCATTATTTGTTTTTCAAAAATAATTTGTTTTTATAATTAAGAGCCCTTTCTGAAGTTTTTCGTGCGACATGAACGACCTTTTTTGAAAAGTGTTAAAAAGAACACTGTACATTGCGATTAGGCCTTTTATTAACCAC
>CAZIAN010000334.1:0-5921 GCA_964537355.1 uncultured Pirellulales bacterium
ATGAGAACACCCAACACCAGACAGCTTAAAGAGTCGCCCATGAACCACCAAACAGGCATCGCCGTTAAGAGACCCGCTATCAAACAGACCACGCCGACGAACAACGCCCCCAGAGCCGAGAACGGTACCATTACTCCGTACTTCACAGGGTCCAAGGCCAGAATTATAAAAAATACTCCCACCGCAGCATACGTGGCCGACATCAGACGAACTGCATACATGAACTGCGGCGAATCCGGAAGCGATTCAATCCCAAAGAATTTGGCAATAGTTTCGAACCACGACACCGGTAAAAACATTCCAAACACCGACAACAAGCATCCAATACCGGCTATCCACAGACAGATCTTTAATGCACGCATTTTACTGTCCTTTCAATAAAGAATAAAAGATTGTTACTTCTTTTTCACGGTCTCGTTCAGTTCAGCGATGCGAAGCTCCAGCCTCTTTATTTCCCGGCTGGTATTGATTTTGTAGAGCATTTGCCAGTACTTGGCTTTACTGAAAATACAAAACTGTATGCAGCAGACAAAGATGGCGGCATACATAATCTGGTATTGGGTCCGGTCTGTCTTGAAGAATTTAATGCCGCAAAAGACAGCCCCGACTATAAAAGGCAAGGAGTATGCCAAGTGGACTATCATGCTTGGGAACATTTTCTCGCTGTAGAGCTGCCCTACCATCGACAATAACGTGTCTTCTCTCGAATCATCATAGGTATCATCGATTATCTTTTTGATTTCTTCTTCGTTCATTTTTTTATTCCTTAAAATTTTTCTTCAATATATTTTTGGTAAAGTTTTTTCAGCTCTTTTCTTGCGCCGTGAAGCCGTGATTTAACCGTCCCCTTTGGAATTTTTAATGCTACGCTTATCTCCATGACAGTAAGCTGTTCGAAGTAATATAAGGTAAGAACAACTTTTTTTTCGACATCTAATTTTTCCAGCAGCTCCTTAATCCCGGTGTCTTTTTTCCGGCTTGCCTGTTGCTGTTCAATTTCATCTATGCTGAGCTGCTTTACAGCTTTACTTTTTTTTATCCAGTCGATTGATTTATTTGTTGTTATTTTATATGCCCAGGCTTTGAAGTTAGCCGGATCGTGTAATTTCCTTAGGCCTTTTATGATGCTCAGCCAGCTCTCCTGCGTTATATCCCACGAGGCCTCGGCATTTCCGGTCAGCTTATAGGCATATTGCCAGAGACGCTTCTGCCATCGTGAGACCAATATTTCCATGGCCTTAACACGGCCGCTCTGGCAGTCCATAACCAAAATTTCATCTACAAGTTGTTCAACCGATCTGTCCACTCTATCTACCTTAGTCTGCCTGGACCGCTGTGCGGTTCAATCTTAATTTAAAAAAACTCATAATAATTCCGCGTTTCTATCGCTAATTATAATTGCACAGGCTTCATTTTTCCGCTATATATATTGATTACAAAATCAGGACAATCAAAATCTTATATTGAGATAAAAAACTCAAGTACCAAATAAGCAGTATTAAATGCCACTGGAGAGGTGTCGGAGTGGCTTATCGAGCAGCCTTGGAAAGGCTGTGTAGGGCTTGTCCCTACCGCGGGTTCGAATCCCGCCCTCTCCGTTTATTTTGGTTTCGGCCGGAAAGGAGCTGTAGTATGACACGGAGACATCAAACAAGCAGATTGCAAGCGGTTATTCTTTTGTTAGCAGTATTAGTCTTTTCAGGCTGTGCCATTGAGTCGGGAAAAACAACTGATGATGCTTCTTCTGTCGGAAGTAAGAACCGAGTACGCCTTGAGCACGTTGCAATCAATGTCGAGGACCCTGCCGCGATGGCACGGTGGTATAAAGATAATTTGGGGATGAAAGTTGTCAGGGAAGGCCCGCCACCCGCCAATATGCGCTTTATCTCCGATGCCGGCCGAAACATGATGCTTGAGCTATACAATAATCCGCCCGATGAAGTACCCGATTATCCATCTATGAATCCATTGTCCCTTCATATCGCATTCATGGTTGATGACGTAAAAGCAATCACCAAGAAGCTGATTGGGGCGGGTGCGACGATTGCGGTGGAGATGAACACTACGCCGGCAGGCGATGAATTAATTATTCTGCGCGACCCATGGGGTGTTCCAATACAGTTTCTCAAGCGGGCCAAGCCGATGTTACCGTACAAATAGACAGTACCGAATTCAAAGGCCAGAGTTTAATGCTCTTTACTGTGATATTTTATACACCTGCTAAGGATAGCTAATAATGGCAGAAACAGAATCCGGCGAAAAAAGAACCATCCGCAGGGGACCTTACCCCGAACTGACGCTGACCTCTGTTCTCGTCGGTTATGTTCTCGGTGTTCTCATTACTATCAGTATGGGCTACGCCTGCCTGATTCTGGGATTTTCACATGAAGGCTCAGAACTGGCGGCCATCCTGGGCTTCGGCGTGCTCAGGGGTATCCTCCGCCGGAACAGCATTATCGAAAATAATATAAGCCAGACCGTCGCCAGCAGTGTGAACGGCGCCTCGGCGGGGGTCATGTTTTCGGTGCCCGCACTGTTCATTTTGGGCGAAACCGATTTTAATCCCTATCTTATGACCTTTGGCTGCATCGCCGGCGGCGTTCTTGGCATAGCTTTTATCATTCCGCTGCGCAAGCAGATGATTGACTTCGAGCGGTTGACTTATCCGGGCGGAGTTGCCGTAGCGACAGTCCTCAAATCACCCGGCGCCGGTGTTCACAAAGCAATGCTTCTTATGGTCGGGGTTGTTCTGAGCGGCACAGTGAGTTTCATCAGCAATGTTACAAAGTTCGAGAATTGGGCTTTGGGCCAGCACATCGGCATGCCGGACTACATGAATGGTGTCTGGTTCGTTTCATTGCTGACGATAGGAATCGCATTTATCGCAGGTAAGGGCGGGCTTTGTTTTGTCATCGGGGGTTACGCCTGCTATTGGGTTTTAGCACCGATCCTGGCGAGGATGAATCTGCTGCCTTCGGCGGAACAACTTCAGGGACTTGGGCAGACGATGCCAGGTTATTTACGAATTTCACTTTTCAGGCCGGTAGGTATCGGGATGTTAGTGGGCGGCGCATTGACTGGAATTGTTCTGGCACTACCCTTGATTATCAGTGCGATCCGCAGCATGCAATCGGCTGCGAAAACCGGTTCGGCAATGTCGAAGGACGAGATGCCAATCAAGCTGCTCTATGTCGGTATCATCGGAGCGGTCATCGTTTTGGGCATTGTTGCTGTTATGTCCGTCGAAGAGATGGGCATCGTCCGGGGTATTATCATGGCCGTGCTTGGCACGATTTGGATATGGATGGCAGGGGTAATTCTCTCGGAGTGCATAGGCAGGACGAACTGGTCGCCAATGAGCGGCATGACGCTTATTGCCGTGACTATTTTGATTTTGATTTCAAGCGGCCTTGGTGACAAGGCGGCCATTATATCATCGGTCATGGTCGGCGCTGCCACATGCATGGCAATGTCCCAGGCGACGGACCTGATGCTTGATTTGAAAACGGGCTATCTGGTCGGTGCAATTCCAAGAAGACAGCAGATAGGACAATTTCTTGCAACATGGCTTGGTCCGATTCTGATGATAGGCCTGTTGTTTGTGCTCCATAAGGCATACGGCCTTGGCAGTGAAAAATTACCGGCGCCACAAGGGACGGTGCTGGCGAGCATGATGAAGGGGATTCTCGAAGGTAATGTACCTGTTTACAAGTATCTGGCCGGCGCAGGTCTCGGCGCTCTGCTGAGCACAACGGGTATCGGCGGACTCGGGATTCAGGTGGGCCTTGGATTCTATCTGCCGTTCAGCATTGTTCTGACATATACCATCGGGACAATTCTTCGGATTACCAGCGACAAAATAAAGGGGCGGCACTTTAGCGAGCAGGTTGGTATCCCCATCGCGGCCGGATTGATCATTGGCGAGGGGATTGTCGGGGTTGGTTTTGCCATCTACTACATTATCACGGGAATGCAGGGGGGGTAGGGATTGACTATGAAATTAATCGGCTTTCTAATGGTTACAGTTGGTTTCATCGCAGCGGCTTTGGCTGCGGTTGTCGATGAAAGTGCCGTCAGATGGTTGTGGTATATACCCACACTTGGCCTCGGTGTGGCGGGGGTAATTGCAATAAGAGTCGATGAAGCACGCCACACCAAGACGGAGCATCATGTTGCTTCCAGGATTGAAAGCGTAGAAAGCAGCCTTGAAAAAATAACAACCAATATCAGTAAACTCAATACCGACAAGCACTCGATCAATACATACGATATGCGTCACCGGATCGATGAATTATTCGTTGACGATCTTGCCACGTTTGTGGACGCCCGTGAAAGCATCTCTCATCGTTACGGCCTGGCCGCTTATGCCGACGTGATGAGCTGCTTTGCCGCCGGCGAACGCTACCTGAACCGCGTATGGTCGGCTTCGGCCGACGGATATATAGATGAGGTTAACGCCTACCTGGAAAAATCCAGAGAGCAATTCGTCGATAGTCTTGAGAAAATCCGCCAGCTAAAAACAAATCCTGATTTACAAACTTCAACTTTCTCATAATCAAAGGAGGAGTCATTATGAAATGCTGTTCTAAACAACAGACGGCCTTCGTTATTCAATTGGTATTAGCTTTTGTCGTAACATCGCTTTTTGCCGATGAGGGTGCATTGACAACAAAGACAATCGATAAATTTCATTCATCTTTTGAAATGGATGCGCATACCCGGGCGATGTATAATTCCATTACGAACAATGATATCAGCAGTCTTGCCCTGAATCGCGAAGTTCTGCGCCAGCATAATGAAATTTTCAGCCATAAAATCGAAACGAAAGGCATCACCAATCAGAAAAAAAGCGGCAGGTGCTGGCTGTTCGCAGGGCTGAACATCCTGCGACCGAAAGTCATCGAAAACAACAACCTCGAAAGCTTCGAGTTCTCACAGAATTACCTCGCTTTCTGGGACAAGCTCGAAAAGGCAAACTGTTTTCTCGAAAACATCATTGAATTCGCAGACCGTGACATCCTCGACCGTGAAATGGAGTTCTTACTTCGCACGCCCATCCCCGACGGAGGTTACTGGGAAAACGTCGTTAATCTCGTCGGAAAATATGGCGCCGTTCCTCATGAAATTATGCCCGAAACAAACAGCTCCGGAAATACAAGTCTGATGAATGCCCTTATCAGCAGAAAGCTGCGCTTCGACGCGGTCAAACTGCGAAATATGCACGAACAAAAAAAGTCACTCAAGAAAATTCGCACGGAAAAAACGGAAATGCTCGCCCAGGTTTATAAAATGCTCGTACTGAACCTCGGCCAGCCGCCAAGTGAGTTCCAGTGGCGATTCGAGGACGCCAATTCCGTTGTAAGTAAAATCCACGCCTACAGTCCGAAGAACTTTTATAAGGAATTCGTTGGTGTCGATTTGGGACAATACGTGGACATATTTAACGATCCTTCGAAAGAATACGGAAAGCATTACAGCATTAATCTTACAAGAAATATCCGTGACGGAGACGATGCCCATTTTGCAAACGTCAAAATGCAGATTCTCAAAGACATCGCCGCCAAGGCCGTGCTCGACGACGAGCCTATCTGGTTCTCCTGCGACGTCGGCAAAGACCAAAGCAAAGAGCACGGGATAATGGCCATGGGAATGTTCGATTATGATTCCATTTACATGACTGATATGAATATGACCAAGGCCCAGCGGTCACTGTTCCGCGAAAGCGTCCCCAACCACGCCATGGTTTTTATCGGCGTCGATATGCAAAAAGATAAGCCTGCAAAGTGGCTGGTTGAAAACAGTTGGGGAGACGACAAGGGCAGCAAGGGCCTCTGGACCATTTACGATTCATGGTTCGATACCAACGTTTACAGCATCATCGTAAAGAAAAAATATGTTCCAAAGGAAATTCTGGATATTTA
>CAZIAN010000335.1:0-5920 GCA_964537355.1 uncultured Pirellulales bacterium
CTTTCGCGAAATCCGAACGTGGAAAAGAAATCGCGCCGGCATGGCGGATGATATCTGGATTTAAGATTTCGAGACAAAAAAAATCGAGAATATTACCAACAATCCTGCACAGGATATTATCCCTATGTGGAGCGGAGATAAAATCTTTTTTCTCTCCGATCGTGATGAAAATAAACGTATGAATCTTTACGTTTATGACCTGAATTCAAAGGAAACAAAAAAAATAACCGATTTCACTGACTTTGATATCAAATTTCCCTCGTTGGGTAAAAAAGCAATTGTATTTGAAAACGCCGGTTTTATCTATCGTTTAGACATCGAGACAGAGGAGTATGAAAAAGTTGTTATTCATATTCAGGAAGATTTATCAGGCGGCAGGAGTGGTATTGTCAGTGTTAGTGACAATGTCACTAATTATGAAGTTGCTCCCGACGGCAAGCGCGCCTTGTTTGGCGCAAGAGGCGATGTATTTACCGTTCCGGCCAAACACGGAGCTATCCGAAATCTGACGGACAGCCCGGGAATTCATGAACGAAATTCCAAATGGTCGCCCGACGGCAGGTGGATTGCGTACATATCCGACGCTTCCGGTGAGGATGAAATTTATGTTGCGGCTCAGGACGGCAGCTCAAAGGAAAAGCAGATAACAAGAAACGCCGACACCTACAAATACTCAATCGTATGGTCGCCGGACAGTAAAAAGATTCTATGGGGGGATAAACGATTACGTCTGAGATTTGTAAGTATCAAGAGCGGCAGGATTGTCGAGGTTGATAAATCTGAAAGCTGGGAGTTCAGGGATTATTCCTGGGCGCCGGACAGCAGGTGGATTGTTTATACCAAATCGGAAACCGAGGCGATGGACAGGATTTATATTTATTCGCTCAAGGATAAAAAATCATACGAGCTGACTGATGGCTGGTATTCGTCGAGCAATCCCGTATTCAGCTCAGATGGTAAATTCGTTTTCTTTACTTCCGAACGGGACTTTAATCCCATTTACAGCAGAACGGAATGGAATCACGCCTATCGCGAGATGTCCCGAATCTACCTTATCACGCTTTCGAAGAGTATCGATTCTCCTTTCAAACCCCAAAGTGACGAAGTCGAAATCAAAAAAGAAGATAAAGCCAAAAAGTCCGAAGATCAAAAGTCTGATCCGAACGACAAAGCCGACAAACGGCAGGAAAAGCGGCAGAAGAAGGAAAAGCAGAATATTAAAGTGGACATTGACGGCATCAAGGACCGTATTACCTCACTGCCCACTGAAGTTTCGAATTATAGCAATCTAAGTTCGGTCGGCGATTTTTTGTATTACAATCGAAGAGGAAGCAAAGACGACGGACCCCTGCTGCTGATGTATAATCTGAAGGAACAAAAGGAAACTGAGCTTGGCCGGATAAGCGGATACGAAATATCGGCCGATCAAAAGAAGATGCTCGTTGCTTCGGGCGGAAAATATGCCATTATCGATCTGCCCAAATCAAAAATCGAAATGAAGGAAACGTTAGACCTGTCCGCTATGGAAGTCAACCTTGATAAGAAAAAGCAATGGATGCAAATTTTTAATGAATGTTGGCGGCAGATGCGGGAATTCTTCTATGTTCCTAATATGCATGGTGTTGACTGGAAGGCAATGCGTGAGCGTTACGAACCTTTGGTTGCTTATGTGAATCACCGGATGGACTTGACATATATCATCGGTGAGATGATAGGCGAATTAAATGTCGGTCATACATATGTGGGCGGTGGAGAATACCCGAAACCGAAAAGGATAACGACCGGTCTGCTCGGGGCTGAAATTCAGCGCGATGCAAAATCAGGATACTACAAGATTGAAAAAATATTACGCGGTCAAAACTGGGATAATACTTTGCGTTCGCCTTTGACCGAGATCGGAGTTGACGCAAATCAGGGCGATTATATTCTTGCCGTAAATGGCAAATCGACTGCTGATGTGAACAACATTTATGAGCTGCTTATCAACAAAGCCGGCAAACAGGTGACTTTGAAGCTCAATTTGAAGCCGTCTGTCAAAGGTGCTCGTGATATAATAGTAATACCGACCGACAGCGAAGAAAATTTATATTATTATCAATGGGTGCAGGATAATATTGAAAAAGTAAGTAATGCCACCGACGGAAAAGTCGGATATATTCATGTTCCTGATATGGGGCGCCGCGGTTTGAATGAGTTTGTTAAGTATTTCTACCCGCAGATTCGCAAAAAGGCACTGATAATAGACGTCCGTGGCAACGGCGGCGGGAATGTTTCACCTATGTTGATAGAACGGCTCCGGCGGGAAATTGCCATGATCGATTTCGCCAGGAATACTGCACCTGAGCCGGACCCTGCCGCCATGATTTACGGGCCTATGGTGTGTTTGGCGGACGAGTTTTCGGCCTCGGACGGCGATTTGTTTACCTATCGTTTTAAGTGGTATAAACTGGGTAAAGTCATCGGCAAACGAACATGGGGCGGTGTGGTGGGAATTCGCGGCTCTTTACCATTATTAGATGGTGGTTTTCTCAATAAGCCGGAGTTCTCCCGTTATGATGTTGAAGGGCAAAAATGGATAATCGAAGGATACGGTGTCGAGCCGGATATTTACGTCGATAACGATCCTGCTAAAGAATATGCCGGGATTGATGAGCAATTAAATAAGGCAATCGAGGTTATTCTTGAAGAATTGAAAACGCAGGAGAAAGAGATACCGCCATTGCCGCCTTACCCGGTTAAGTGATTTGTGATGAATTGCTAACATAAGATTGCCGCCGATAAGCAAACAGCAGAACATCTTGCTTGCGGCGACTCAACAACCATTCCGCGGCCAAATTGTATCTGCTTTTGTAAACCTATTGGCAATACTTATACGGATTATATATAATTCGGTGAACCGTAGGTGATTTAAGAGCGTAAGGAAATGTTGTTGACAGGCAACACATTTTCCTTTTTTCGAGGTAATAAATCTAATGTTCAGTAGTCAGGCATCAAGATTTTTGTTTACTATTCCGATTTTCCTTGTCTCTCTGACGGTTCATGAATACGCTCATGGCTGGATGGCCTATAGATATGGTGATGACACAGCGGCAAAAATGGGGCGATTGACGTTGAATCCCCTGGCTCATATCAGTTTGTTTGGTACGATTATCCTTCCGTTTCTGGTGCATTTTGGGTGGGCAAAGCCTGTGCCGGTCAATTTTTCAATCCTTAGTAAAAGGCAAATCTTTATGGTGGCTGCTGCCGGACCTCTTGCAAATATTTCGATGGCTTGTATTCTGGCGGTTGCTTTCCATTTACTTCATTTGTCGGCGATGACGCTCCTGGGCAATTTCGTGTTGATGGCTATACTTTTCAATATCATTTTGGCTGTTTTCAACCTGATTCCAATACCGCCACTCGATGGCTCAAGAATGGTTTATGCCAAGTTGAAATCTCCCCAGGCTGTCAACATGTATCAGAACTTTTCCAGATTTGGAATGTTTATCCTTATAGGATTTCTGTTTCTTGGAGGATTTCAGATAGTAATTGTGCCGCTGGTTGCCCTGTTTTACTCTTTACTTGGATTACCTCTGCCTGCCTTGACTATTGAAGATATTAAAGCCGTTGGCAAGAATTAATAAAACAAGTGTATGAAAAAAAGAAAAGGGGCAATTATGGCACATTCAAAAAGCAAGTTAAGCGAAAATACTCATTTCAAAAAGCCCATAAACTCTCATAGAGCGGATTTACATGGTGGTACGATTATTAACCTCCTTTTTGCTCTGATTTTTTTTGGGCTTATCGGCTTAGGCATTTGGTGGATTATCAAGAGCTATGGACAGGCCGGAGAGCAATATACCCAGACGATGATAAATGCCAAATACAACGCTGAGACTGTCAAATGCCAGACAAACCTGCGAGCAATTTCTCAGAATATACAAATATATGCTCTCAGCAATGAAGGTTTTCCACCATCACTTCAGGCTTTAATTGAATGGAGCGGGAGTACGCAGTTATTTAAATGTCCCTCTCCGGACGCCGGGGAATATGTTTATATCCCCGGTCAAAATGGCGACATGTCACCTTCGAATGTTATTCTATACGAGACCAAACCGGTTCATAACGGCCGCTGCAATGTATTGCGGCTGGGTGGGCAGATTGAATTGCTCACACCTGAAGAGCTTAAGCAGGCCCTGGCCCAGACACAGGCCTCCCTGAGATAATCCGATAGCGTGAGAAACATGTCCCTGTTTTTTTCACTGCTGTTGATTTTGCCTGGCAGGTTTTTTTTGATTTAGAGAGTGCTGAACAGATTTTCAGAATTAAATCTGAACAAGTCCTTAGAAACGTCGGCTATTCTCTTGTCTTGGTGACAAAGATTTTATATACTGAAGTTCATACAGGAGCATATTAGGAGGATGCGGCTATGTCTGTGACAATAAGTCGAATAACGTATTTTACAATATCTATACTGCTATTAGTGGCGGTTTGCTTAACTGCTGTGGGAAGAGCCGAAGAGTTGACCCAGGATACCACATGGTCCGGAACACATGTTCTTGAAAATACTGTTGTTGTCCCGGCCGGTATGGTTTTGAATATTGAACCCGGGACTGTAGTTTTGATGAAAGATGCCGCAGCGCTGGTCATTTACGGACAACTCCTCGCTGAAGGGACCAAATCCGAGCCAATTCACTTTACACGGTCCGAAGAAGGCACAACGTGGAAACATATTATGTTCGTTGATGCGGAAGACAGCCGCCTTGTACACTGCATTATTGAATATGCCGATAGTGAGGGTGAACACCAGGACTACTATGAGCCCGGCCCAAGGACGTATCATGAGGCAGTGGTTGTTCTGGCAAGTCATGTTGATTTCGAAAAGTGCATTTTTCAGAAACTCCCCGACGATAGCGCGAATGCCGATGGAGATGCCATAGCTGTCATATCGGACGACCAGGATCATCCCGGAGATGCGACAGCGAACATCAGAGGCTGTCAGTTCCTTTCAATCGGGCAGGGTGTGCATACGAGATATTCCTATGTTCTCGTTGAGGAATGTTACTTTACCGGTAAACGCGGTGATAACGACGACGTTGATTTATATGGGGAGAGCCTTCCGGCACCGCTTATACGAAACAACATGTTTTTGAATCCCGAACACGATGATATGATTAATCCGACCAAATGTTCTGCTGTCATTGTCGGCAACATCATCGGTGGATGCGACGACCACGGTATTGTCTTGCGGGATAAATGCTATCCCGTGGTAATGAATAACGTAATCTATGATTGTAGAAATGCCGGCATCGCTATTGAAAATTCGTGCGAGGCCCTGCTGGCGAACAATACGATTTTCGACTGTGGCCGGGGCCTTAGGCTTTTTGACCTGGGCAGGTGGGATCCTCCGTACCGCCTTAATCCGGGCGGTGGAACGGCAACCGTGATTAATTGTATTATCTGGGATTGTCCGCAACCTGTAACTCTGACCGACAGTTCAAATCAACAAATCGAAGATCGAGGTTCTCACATAACAATCGAATACTGTGACATCGAAGGCGGGCAAGATGGCGTATCGATATCTGGACGCGATTCGAATCTTACATGGGGCCAGGGGAATATAAATACCAATCCTTTATTTGTTGATTCGAGAGCCGGTGATTTTCATTTGAAATCCGAGGCCGGCCGCTGGGACCCGAACAGCACAAGCTGGGTAAAAGATGATGTCACCAGTTCGTGTATAGATGCAGGCGATCCGAATTCGGAATGGACATCTGAAATATGGCCGCACGGTGGACGGATCAATATGGGAGCGTACGGTGGCACCAAAAAGGCTGGTATGTCCACGAAGCCGCAAACGATGTCACTGCCAAATGTCGCATATATCTATAGTTCCGATGTAGAGGTGGCTCACAACTTTCAGTCTTTACTTGTTGCCTAT
>CAZIAN010000336.1:0-5899 GCA_964537355.1 uncultured Pirellulales bacterium
CCGCCCGGACCTGCTGCAAACGGTCCGCCCATCCTGCCTCTGCCTTGACCTTTACCTCGACCCATACCTCGGCCCGTGCCGGGTCCCCGGCCTGTAGGCCCTGTACCATCTCCTCTTGGCATAATATCCATCCTTTCTGCAATTAAGTGCTAATTTGAATTGGTTACCAATAACCAAATCTACCTCTGCCGCGACCGAGGCCCCTGCCTCTGCCCCGACCGAAACCTCGACCAAAACCAAAGCCTCTGCGAAGCCACGGATTGCCCCAGCCAACATAAGGGGCTGAATAGCCGGTACCATAACCATACGAACTTGCACCGTATTGTCCGACTGCTGGCACACCCGTAACGTAGAAACCAGCTCTACCTACAACAGGATTCATATACCCCGGCATTGGAAATCCCGTACAGAAACCAGCAACTCTGCCTGTCATTGGTCTCATACCAGATGGCCCTGTTCCATCTCCAAATGGCATATTAATCACCTCCTTTCCAATATTTCCAAAATTCTTAACTTTTCGATCAACGGGCACACCTCGAAGTCCTGCAAAACCCTGCAATTGATGCGGAGATTTCTCTGAACTTCTTAAAACGCAAAATCCACGACCTTGCCCGCTCATCGGTCCTCGACCTGACGGCCCTGTTCCATCAAATCCCGGCATATATTTTCTCCTGCTCAAATGCTTTACTTCTTCTAAAAATCATTTCGCCAACCTCGCAATTCAGGTCTCTGGCAATAACGGGACACTTGGCTTTTAAGATAAAGAAAATGTTTTTGTTGACTTCATTGAGGGTTTCGTAATTACCCTGCCCTTTAGCTATGACTAAATCGGCACGAGCAAAACGATCACGAAAATAACGTGAGCAACTCTCAAAGATTGTACCCGGTCCGTCTGAGCCATTATCGATTACTTCCACAACTTTAGGTAAACCGGCAAGCTCGGCATCTTCCATTGTTGCATCATTTATGACCGGCCTTCCCTTTACAACCACAGTGACCTTTTCTACGGGCAACTGCTCAATCAACAGCCGGTCAAAAATAATCTCACCGGCATTATCAGCAATATAGAGTATTTCTTCCGCCTCGTTTACTGCCTGCTGAAAAGGTTTTAATTGCATACCGGAAAATTCAGCAGCCAAACATTCACTAATCGTCTTCTCAAGTTCGCTTTCCTGTAATTTGCTATTGACTCCGAAATCGATGATATTCCCCGCTATTGCCAGCCGTATCGCTGTCTCAAGCGGGTCTTCGGACCTGATAATCAACTTCCGTAGTTCGGGATATAACTTCAACGCCAGCTCATTAAACTGCTTCTTTATCTTGTGATACGGATCCTCCATGCCTAACAGTTCTCGAATCAATCGATGTATTTTCTGACCCATGACCGGTGGACTCTGGCTCATATCTAAATCAGCCGCTAAACGAAGAATATTCCGAACCACCTGCTCGTGAATTGATTCATCGCTGGTCATTAGCCGAACAGCATCCAGCGATTGACGTATGAAGCACGGTATACAATCGAAATAAGTTCTCATGTCTCGTATTTCTCCGCCATTAACTACGACCAGTGGCCTTCTACGTTAGCTTGTGTTACTTCGTTTAGCTCTCCCGCCTTAAACGATCCTATAGCCTCTTGAATCGTTTTTGCCTTGGAGAGAAAGACTTTAACATTTGCTGCGCTGAGTGTTTTGAAGGCATTAGGACCTATGTTGCCTGTTATCACAGCTTCTGCTCCGAGATTTACTACATTCTGACCTGTCTGAATGCCGGCCCCCTGGGCTATGTTCAAGTTCACTGCGTTATCATACGCCCCAGACACTTCTGTTTCTGTATCCACCAATAATAGCCACATGGCTCGTCCAAATCTTGGATCAATTTCACTCGACAATTCTTTACCTTGTGATGTTACTGCAACTTTCATTTGTTTTTCCTTTACTATTAAGCTTAAACTCCGTCCCCGTCGGTTACATTTTTAATCTTACCAACCGTAACTGGTGTCAAAAAAACTTATGCTACCGCTGTCCACGGCGACATCGATGCCCTCTGCGAAAACCTTCCCGTGCTCCAGGCCACGAACAAGGCATCGCAAACTTAGGTTGACCAAGCCGACCTGTCATATACGCCTTCAATATCTCATCTACCGGGCCAAGCACATAGGGTAGAAGCTCGATTCCAGATGCCACTACCAGAGAAGCCAGTGAACGTGAAATTGCCCCACAAATGAGCACCTCAACCCCTAAGCTCTTTAATCTACCCGCTTTTTGAGGGATTGATTCTGTGTTCAAAGAAATCTCTGTACGGTTAGTCTCAGAACCGTTCTGTATGTCAACCAGTAAAAGTCTGTGAGCAAAATCAAAAGCGCTCGAAACACAGTCGTTCCATACTGGAATTGCTATTTTCATTACAATGACCTTTCAAATGTAACTTGAGCAAGTAATATGCCAGTAATATCAGCAGAAAAAGAAAAAGAATCACAACTTCGTTATTTATAGGGGATTATGAAAACTTACAGGTGACTTATACTTTCTTAAAAAAAGCTGGAGGAATTGCAATTTGCAATACTAACTGATGATCAGCTATTGCAATATGCAATGATGAAGTTTGGCTTACCTAAATGATAAAATGAATTGATTAGCTTAACGTTCATTTAAGTGTAGGTCTCAGATTTGATATTGTGCGCTTTCAATTTACGAAAAAGGGTGCTTTTGTTGATGCCCAATTCTTTAGCCGTAGCCGTCTGATTGCCCTTGTTTCGGCGCAGTGCCTCGATAATGAGAAGGATTTCCATCTGCTTAAGTGTTGTTATCTCACCAGCCTTTACTTTATCAACGCTTGTAGATGGACAGACCGAGGCTGGTAAATGCTTCTTTTCTATTATTTCACCCTCACACAAGACGAAACAATGCTCAATGATATTCTCAAGTTCACGTACGTTCCCTGGGTAGTCGTATGCCAACAGAATCGCTAATACTTCATCTGTAACACAGCTAATATGCCTGCCACGCAGGCGATTGAACCGGCTAAGAAAGTGGTTTACCAATAATGGAATATCATCTTTACGATCTCTAAGGGGCGGCAACTCCAATTTCATAACATTGATTCTATAGTATAAATCATCCCTGAACCGACCCTGTTCTACGAGTTCATCAATCTTTTTATTGGTAGCTGTAATAACACGAACATCAGCATTAACTGATGAAGCAGCTCCCAGCGGTTCATAAGTACTTTCCTGTAAAACACGAAGCAGCCGAACTTGCATGGCTGCAGATATATCGCCTATCTCATCCAAAAAGATCGTACCGCCTTCAGCTATCGCAAAACGTCCGGGTTTATCTTTTTTAGCATCTGTAAACGCCCCTGCCTTATATCCAAATAACTCGGATTCCAGCAAGGTATCGGGAAGAGCACCGCAACTAACTGCGACAAAAGGCTTATCTTTTCGAAAACTCAAATTATGAATTGCCCGAGCCAATAGTTCCTTGCCGGTCCCGCTTTCGCTTTCAATTACAACCGTACAATCGCTTTCTGCAATATTTGGAAGAACACTAAAAAGTCTTTGCATCAGGTGATTTTGGCTGATTATATCTTCACAGGACCACCGGCCTTCAATTTCCTTTCGAAGCTCTTCTACTAAGCTCATATCACGAAATGTTTCCACACCCCCGATAACCTCACCACTTTCGTCTTTCAACAATGCTGTAGATATGGAAATGGCATGTTGCTCTCCCTTGGAATCAACTATGTGGACGGCTTTGTTGATGATAGGTTTGCCGGTTTTTATTGTTTCCCGTAGTGCACAGTCCGTCTCGCAAACATCTGCCCGCAAGATATCACTACATTGCTGTCCAACAGCCTTGTCCCGTGGGATACCTGTAATTTCCTCAGCGGCCCGATTAAATGACGTGATCCGCCAATTTGAATCCACCGTGAAAACACCCTCGGTAATTGAGTTCAAAATAACATCTCTTTTTTTATTCTGTACCCTATTTAACATAATTTATTTGTAACATATAGAAACGATTACCACAACAATTAGATTTTCATAACGGTTTGTCTTTACGTTTTTATGGGCAAGCGGCCTGAGTTCATCGTCATAATTAGACTCTATCGTGATGCTAACCGTTACTAGCAATAACGCGTACTACAGATATCCTTGAGGAGGCATATTTGGAAAACTCATTATAAATCGCTGTAATCTTTCGAATCTACCTATAATGTCTCTGGGTATATAGTAATCTGGAGAACGAGCCTCATTCAGAACAGTTCCTTCAAGAGACAATATTGTAACATCGACATATTTCTTAATAGGTAAGCCAATATGATCCCGTCTTCTTAGTATTCCCATTACTGTAATCCCATCTTCATTTTTGTACGCATCACACCACGCAATGTACACTTTCCCTGATGCCTGTTTTTCTAAGGTAATCACGCCGCTATCTACAAGATTTATCCAATTCTCAGCGCACCCAGAGAAAAAAATGGCCAACATTAAAAGCCCCACTCCAATTACTGAAGGAAACACTGCCAGTTTCATAAAAATATCTCCTAAAAGCTTCACAGATACATACATATTTTAAACTAAGTTAGATGTTGACTCATCTTATTGGTGTGTGTAGAATTTTAGAGTGCAGGTTTTTGGAATGACATAGAAAATGCCGAAAGCAATTTAAAATGCGTGGTTTTTCGAAAAAACATTTCAGAGTGCATAGGACATCATCGGCTGTAATATTGACCGTATATCTGCTTTTAGCCACTTCAGTCGATCTATTCCACAATGAAGCTTGTATGTGTGGTGCTGTACACCCCACGGATGTTATATGCAATCACGACTCATGCCCGGCCTGCACGTATTTGGCCGGACATAATTCAACCGAAGCTAACCATGACTCGCCATTAATCGGCACTGAATATCCTCCTATTTCACAATTCTTACCGCGTTTGATCGTTGTAAATCATGATGAGTGTTCCTGTTCAATCACTCCAAGAGCACCGCCATCAATTACCATTTCTTAAGGTATAAGTCAGAGCATCAAACTCTATTCTACTTATACTGCAATTCAAAATTTTTTACAAACGCCCGATTTATTACAGGCTTCCGGACAAAACACTGCCCGGAATCAAAGGGCCGTGAAATATTCCGGCTCAAAACGGCATTAATGAGGAGATATAAATATGCAGGTAAACAAGATATTCTGCCTGCTTTTCCTTCTGGCTACCATAGGCTCGTCCAGTATTGGTTTTGCCGGGAATAACGAGACTGCAAATTCCGAACTTAAAGAACTTAGACAGCAGATTCTCGAACTGAAGCGGCAGATGAATGAAATGAAACAAAATCATGAAACCGAAATCACATCGCTAAAAGAAGAAATCAGCAAACTTGGCCAAACTGTCCCTGTTGCTGAAGAGGCCAATGCCGAGGATGAAATGGCACGATTGCGCGAGCTGGCCGAAAGCATGGCCGGCGAAAAGAAAGAGCAGAAAAAACCCGAAGAAACCGTCTATAAATTCGGCGGGCTCAGCCTGCAGCAGCTTAATCCGGAAATCAGCGTCTCCGGAGATTTTATCGGTCACTACCGGCACCAGGATGAAACCAGAAAACGGACGGATGCTGAAATTCGAGGCCTCGAATTGAATTTCCAGTCTTATCTCGACCCTTTTTCAAGATTGAAGGCAACAACGCACATACATGACGATGGCGAAGTTCATTTGGAAGAGATTTACCTTACACATTTCACAGCACTCGAAAACGCCACCCTGGATATCGGTCGATTCCGCCAGCAGTTCGGCGTGGTCAACCGCTGGCACGAAGATGCCCTGGACCAAGTTCAGTATCCTTTAGCTTTACAAAAAATCTTCGGCGACGAAGGTCTTAATCAAACCGGCGCATCTATCGAATGGA
>CAZIAN010000337.1:0-5885 GCA_964537355.1 uncultured Pirellulales bacterium
CCGGAGGGGAACCGAAGGGCGCCACCGTCTATTCCATCAACCCACTCAACCTCTCCTGTGAACTTGCCATGGTGGTTGTTGCCGGAATAATCGACTACTGTCGTGCCTATACCTTCATCGAGTTTCCACCAGGCAACGAGAGCAGGATCATCTGTTAGAGGAATTACTGGCATTGTTCTAAAGCTCCAGAGGGGACCTGTGACCCATTCTGAGCCGTTGAAGGTATCTACACGCCAGAAGTAGGTGGTTTCTGATTCCAGGGGACCCGGGTCAAAAGTGTTAACCATTTGAGTGGGAGCACCTGTGGCATTTGCAACCTCGTTGGCATCTGTACCAAAATAAACTGTCTGCATAATTGCATTCATGCCCTCGCCCCAACTTAAGCCTGCATTGATTGGCTCGAACTGAGCGCCATCGACGGGCTTAGGATTGTACCCGGTCATGAAGGGAATCCAGAAACTCCAGATTTGTCCCTTCCAAGGGCTGTCTGGATGTGCCTCGTTGACTTCGTCCACCCGCCAGTAGTATGTTGAACCGGGAGCAAGGCCTTCCGGAGCCGGAAAACCGACAAAGCCGACTGGCTGGGTGTTTATCGTAACATTGCCCGCGAATGCGTTTTCGGAGCCAGCGTTTACATCTTCGAAACTCGTGCCAAAGTACAGATCATGTGATACGGCGACTTCACTGGCGGCCCAGGTAAGAGTTGCCCAGTCGTCGGTGTGCATGCTCGTATCGGAAGGAGCCGGGCTATAAGCCCTTGCCCGATATCCCAGTGTCATAATATCCTGGACTTCGGTTACTGTGAGTTTCTTATCGTAGATGCGAACGTCGTCAATCAAACCTATGAAAAGCCTGCCATCTTCATTGTATCGAAGGCCAATTTTGACATCGTTGTTACCTGTTGGGTGAATCGGATCAGGGTCAGTATTCGGCATGGTATCATCGATGCCATCCAGGAAAAAATTTACACCGCTATCGTATGTCGAGTTCTCCCGCACCGTCAGTGCTACATGGTGCCACTGATCAGTAGTCAATTCAGTATCATTTTGGGCATTACCGCCGCCGGACTCAATGCGTATTCTGTTGTTACCGCTATTGAACCGGAATTCCACTCTGTTACCGGTTCCGGAGTTTCCCCAGCCGACAATCTCGCCATCTCCACCAAGCGGGCCCTGCTTTCTGACCCATGCTGTTACGCTGAAAGCCGGCGTGTCAGTACCATCTCCAACAATACCCGGATAGCCGTCTATGTTGACGTAATCGTTGTTGCCGTCAAATTCCAATGCCTCGCCTAACATGCCGGGAACAAAAGTGGCATCGCCGAAGATTGTGCCGTCATGGCCGTTGCCGGAAGAGTCAATTACAGTACCGGTGCCCTCATCGTCAAGTTTCCACCAGGCTGCAAGATTAGTGTCGGCACTGGCTGTACCGGTCAGAGCCCCGGCCAGAATAAAAGCAAAAGCCATTAAATAAATCATTGTTTTAGACATAACCAAACCTCCTTAAAGAAATTATTAAAATGCTAATTGAAATGTTAAAAATATCTTCATCGCAAAGCATAAAGTATCTATTCCAATGATATGCTTTGTATAACTTAATGCACAATAACACCTCCTTATATTCGGAAGCTGCAAAGATTTCACATGATGGATGAATAAAAGCCACAGATAGCCACCTTCCGGGACATATCTATTATATTTATAACAAATAGACCACAATTACGTCAAGGAAAATCTCCGGATAAAACGGGGATTTCGCACGAATTGACGGGCATAAGGAGAAAGAAGTGCATAAGAGTATAAGTCGTAAGTGCATTTTTTGTGGATTCAAATGGGTGAAAAATAAAAAAATGCAAAAAAATAAGAAATTGTCGATTTTTTTAGACAACATTTATCCTGCCAGAACCGCCTTATAATATAGAAAGAGTAATTACATAAGAATCCTGTGGAGAAACCGAGGATACGCAGTAATGGCGTGCTTCGCACTTTCGGTTCTTTTCTCCAGCATAATTGGAGGACCACAAGGAAACTTAGACCGTCTCTTTTCAAGTTGTGTATGTTTTATTGATCTGTGATTTGGGCTCGAATCCAGAAAATAACAAATGGACCACCGCTATAGGTGTGGAGGCACATTTGGCGGGAATGAGAAAATGTAATCATTAATTATTAGAAACAGCATCGGAACACGCAAGTAGGGGAGTTCAGCAACATCGGGGTTTAGAAAATATACTTTCCATTTGTAGAGATGTAACAGGGACAATTGTTGTTAATCAGGGATGGACTGCCGCTGATTTTGTGAGACAGCAACAGCTTTTAAGGACAATAAGATGGATAGTAATGGAGGTCCTTTCGAAATCGTGCTGGGAATCCCGCTCTGCCGCCCGCCACCAGTGAATGTGAGTAAGCTGCATTCAAAACCATCGAATAATGTATTTTCAATCGAAACTCCAATTTGTTTAAGGAGACAAGCGATGAAAAGCTTAAAAGTAACAATCATTATGATGCTCTTAATATCAGCGGTAATTGCTTCGCCGGCTTTAGCTCAAGAGGCAATATCTGTTGAAAAAGCTCATCCAGGAATTGAAATATTGCGGGGACAATTTAAAGAGCTGATTATTAAAAATCCCAATTATTTCGGGAATTTAAGCAAAATTGACCTGTTGAAAAAGTTTCCCATGAAGGAATTTCCTGTTGTTTATCCGATGAAGCACAACACCAGATACGAAGAGCTGTTATGTGTGGGATTGCAATCGGAAGACAACGTGCTGGAGGCCGTTATTGAAGTAAAGCTGCCTTTTGGTTTTAAGGGCACCTTATGCTCTAAAGGCAGCAAGGAGTATGTAGGTTTCTATATCGATTATCACGACGGCAGTGGTTTTGTGAGTGTCGGGGCCCCGGCGGAAGTAAGCGTGCACGATCTGAAATTTATCGACGGTGGGCATGTTTTTTACGCCGTGCGCAAATCCTTTATACCTATACAACTCTTTAAATGCGATAAGCCGCAAATAGTCAGAGTAAGGGCAATACTATCGTGGGAACAACTTCCCAGCGGCCCTAATTATAATCCGGTATGGGGCAATATAGTGGAAAGATGGGTCCAGATTAGGCCTAAGAAAAAACCGATTTTTTATCCTTACGTCCCAGGGAAATTTGAAATGCTTGAACCTGTTCCAGAGTATATTTTCACTGAAGCGATTAAGGAGCCGCCCAAAGGGCCAATTCCCCCACCTCCAGAGCCATTTGCGCCGGTAGAGAAATATATGATTATGGGCGATATGGATGAAATTAAGGAACTTGTAGGCAAAACCATCCAGGCAGAAGACAAAATCAGAGAGGAACAGAAGGTTGAACCGGAGCGCCTTAATTTTACGAAGCACATCACGAAAAATCCAAATTATTTCGGCTCAATCTCCAAGTCAAAAAAACAAAGTGTTGTTATGGAAGCCGTCGCTCAATTACCACCGAAAACTATCGAGGACATGCTGCCAAAGCTTGCGATTAATCCCAACCTGCTGATTCCGGTGCAAGAATTTCTGAAAAAAACGCAGTATGAACAGTTAACATGCGTCGGACTTTATCCGGAAGATGACCTCCTTGAATCAGTTATCGAGGTAAAACTGCCTTACGGTTTCAGCGGTGATTTATGCACTTTGGGAAGCACGGAATACGTCGCATTCTACATCGACTGGGGCGGAGGATTTCAATATATCGCCACTGCAACTGTAGGAGTTCATGACATTCCATTTGTTGGTAAAAGACATCTCTTCTATGCTGTGAAAGCAAAGATTCCCGAAAACAAGTTAAAACTGAAACTCTGCAACAGCGAGAATATTGTAAAAGTCAAGGCGATACTTTCCTGGAACCAAAATCCCACACCCTATGGTCCCAATTTTACCCCAACATGGGGAAATGCTTTGACGAGAAATATCCAGATAAGACCTAAGAACGGGCTAAGCGCAAAGTGCGAAATCGATATTGTCAACGAAGTTCATGTTGACAATATCGATAACGGATATGCTGTTAAAACAGGCAGTACTTATCCGTATGAATATGACAGGCCTTTCGGAGGGATTATTGCCTGTAAGGGAGATATTAATATATTCGGAGCCCCTTATTACAGATTTCAGTACAGTACCGACGGAGGTATTTCCTGGACAAAAATTAAAGACAAAAGGACGGCAAAGAATCCGTTTATATGGCCGACAGTTTATGTGAACAGATATCCGGATTCTGATGGATGGTTCAGTACGAGTCAATATCTCAGCGATAAAGCAGAGTATGATTCGACGGCACTGGTCCACTGGAGAAGTTATGGTAAGGACGGGACATATCTTTTGAGACTTGAAATGGGCGATGCCGGTAAGAATCCTATTCCGGGACAGACGGATGATATTGAACTCATGCTGGATAACACCAGTCCGGAGCTGTTCTGGTTCGGGGGAACGCCGTTACCGACACAGGGCGTTGCAGTCCAAGATATTCTTGGCAACTATAAAAAATGTGACATCTTTGACGCCAATGAGCCAATCAGGATTTTTGGCAACTTTAAGGATGCTCATTTCCGGACATGTAGTCTGCTGGTATTCGGCGGGAATATTGCAGCTTCGGGTCACCATTTGATAAACATCAAATATGATTCCGGCCATGCAGCTATTGATGACAAAGGGATTAAATTGGCTGTCGATTATGGACCTGGCAAAGAGCTTCATGCATTTGATTTATGTCCAATACCTCAAATAGGCGGAAAAATCAAATGTGCTTACGGCATAAGACTGGCTATCTGGGACAGAGCAATTGTCGGCAGTGTAAGTGGATATGAGTTTAACACTTATAATCACCGACGAAACGCATTTGTCACTTTCGACTGGGACCCTGCCGGTTGTCCATAGAATGTTTTTTGTTTGATTTTGCACAACGTGCATCTTCGAGACGGGAGTTTGGTTTATGCTGCCTCTGGTGCGGCATAAACCTTACCCCGTCGAAAGAAATTCACCTATGAAGATGTGAGCAAATGGAGACGAAGGGAATCGAACCCTCATTCCCGCGATGCGACCGCGGTGTGCTCCCGTTACACCACGTCCCCGGAAATATACTTTTAAGATATTTTACAGTATCTCTTGCAGAAATTCAATATAATTTAAGCCCTCTTAACAGCAAAAAACTCAGAACTTCCATTTATCAAAGCAGACTATTTTTTCCATCGGCTCGCGGTTTGGCTGCTTCGGTGTATCGGCCGGATAACCAACGGCCATCAATTCTATAATCTGTATATCGTCAGGAATACCCAAAATTGTTCGGACTTTTTCTGTTTGGAACGAGCCAATCCAGCAAGTTCCCAGCCCCACTTCGGTTGCCTGCAAGGCAATATGCTCAAGAGCGATAGCTATGTCAATGGGTCCGATGGGCTGGCCGCAGGTCATTATATAATCGCTGTTGCTGCAGGCGGCTATGATGGCTCCCTCCTTTTCGAATACATCGGGCCTGTTTGTAACCCCGGCAAGCTGACGTTTGACTTGCTCATCAGTTGCCACTACAAAACGCCAATCCTGTGTATTCTTGGCCGATGGCGCCAGGCGGGCTGCCTCAAAAAGCTGGTCGAGCTTTTCCTGCTCTACGGGTCTTTGCTGATAGGCCCGGCAGGAATATCTTTTGCGAATAATATCAAGTAACGCCATAAAAAACCTCAAAAACTGTAACAATGTCGCGGCCGGTTACGAAAATAACTCATGTATAAACATTTACCTGCCGAGAATATAAAATATAAACAAGCTTGACGCAAGGGCTAAAGATTTGTATTTTTAACAATCTAATTCGGGGCGATTAGCTCAGTCGGCTAGAGCGCCTGCTTTACACGCAGGAGGCCACAGGTTCAAGTCCTGTATCGCC
>CAZIAN010000338.1:0-5879 GCA_964537355.1 uncultured Pirellulales bacterium
AAAAAAAATGCCCGAATTTTCGACTCAAAACTGTCCACCCGTCTAATTATAGAGGGAGTATTTTGTGAGTTTACCCTCGATTGGTGCTCACTTGCTTCCCTGTCGGGGGCCCCTTTGAACCTTTGCACCAACCGGCCAAAAGCCCAGGAATCCGACAATCCCGAAAACGAAACTCTACGAATTCTTACGTACGAATTTATAAGCTTTTTATGCAAAACAAAGCCAATTTACCAAAGGCCTATTTTAATATAAGTTGTTATTTTACAAGTAAATACAGAAATATCTTTCTCTGGCGGCGTTGAAAAACAAACCCAATTCAAACCCAATTCAAACCCAATTTAACCCAATCAAAGCCAATTTAAGCCAAAACAAACCCAATTCAAAGCCAAACAAAGCCAAACAAAGCCAAACCGAATTCTTGCCGATGATATCTCATGGATCGAAGTAATAATTGACAGCTAATAAGACAATTGATAATTTATTTTTATGACTCGTCCTTCAAAAATCGCGGCCGTACCAAACTCCGAACACTCAGCCCCAAAGGCAAAACAGCCGTACTTCGTTTTCTGCCTTCTGGCTTCTGTTTTCTGTCTTCTGTCTTCTGTCTTAACAGGCTGCACCCCTCCGGAAGAAGAGCCTATCTGGAAAAACCTCAAAATCGGCGACCTGGCCCCCCGTCAAAGCGGCAAGCAGACATCTCGCCTGGTGGAATCGACAAATTTCAACCTCTATATTTTTGAAATGCCGTCCGACAACATCGACAAATTGGAAGACGTGTGCAAAACCCTTTTTACAAAAAATCTGCGATATCAAAGTTCTCATTCTTTCGGCGCAAACTCGTTTTCCGTCCATTTCGGCCAATTTCGAATGTGGAATGAAACCTTCACCTCAATACTTGCCGCCGGAGCTAAACAAATAAACAAAGTCTCGCTAATGCTCGCCGACGACCTGCCTGAGACCATTTCCGTCGCCCGAATAGACAGCCCGCAAACCATCTTCTTCACCTCAACTTACGGCTCAAAAGAAGGAGCAAATGTTGGGCCCGGCATCCTCGCTCTTCGCCTTAAAACTCAAAAAATACCCGGCCTAAGAGGTGTTTGCAATGTAACCGCCTACCCCGTATATTCCCCGCCGATGATAAAAAGCACAATACCACTATTAAACATTCGTACACAACGCCGGGAGTTCCCCTTTAGCGCAGCAGCCTTCGGACTGAGAATGGGCCCGGGCGATTTCATCCTGCTCGGCCCGAAAGAATACGTAAGCGACCAGACGGCTTTGGGCGGCCTGTTCTTCAGCAGTCCAGAAAGCAGCCTGTTCTTCAGCGAAACAAAACGGAATACCTTCGAACTTAAGCCGGCCTTCAGAATGTTCTTACTTGTTTGTACAAGGACAAGTTATTGACCACCGTATGACCAGCCCAACTGTAATATTATCCCGATGCACTGACTACACCCAGTCAAAGATAGCCGAAGCAATACAAAAACTGTTCGAGCTGCTCGGCGGTCTGGATAAATTTGTCACACCAGGTGATACTGTCTTGCTAAAGCCGAATTTCATCGCCCCACGGTCTCGCCGTTACGCCACACAAACCCACCCGACCGTAATTATCGAGACCGCCCGGCTATTAAAAGATTTCGGTGCAAAACCATTCGTCGCCGACTCACCTGCATGGAGTAATGTATTCGCCTGTGTAAAGGCACTAAAGATGGAAGAATCGCTGAAAAAACTGTCCGTGCCTGTAAAACAGCTCGACAAACCAAAATGGTGCCAAATAGGAACGAATAACACCCGCATCGGCATAAGCTCGGTCGCTCTCGATGCCGACGTCATAATAAACCTGCCGAAATTTAAAGCACATCAGCAATTGTTGGCTACATTCGCCGTCAAAAATATGTTCGGCTGTGTCAGCGGCAAGCGAAAGGCCCTCTGGCACTTCAAAAAAGGTGCCAACGCCGATGACTTTTGCGAGCTGCTAATCGACATTTACAAGTTCCTGAATCCCGCCCTGACAATTATCGATGGTGTCTTTGCGATGGATGGCCCCGGCCCGATTAGAGGCCGAACCAGACCACTCGGCTGGCTCATCGGCGGAACCGATCCAATCGCCTGTGAAACTATCTGCGCCAAGCTAATCAATATCAATCCGCAGGAAATACCGATTATTAAATCCGCAAAACAAATCGGATTCGGCTGCCCGGAACCCGCTGAAATTGAAATCGCCGGTGATGAATTCCCTCAGAATGTATGTACCGATTTCGATCTGCCTCAGCTTGTTCCAATAAGGTTCTCACTACTGCACGTCTGCAAAAGTATCTGCAAACAAATAATCCTCCTCACCAAAGCGGCAATTAAAAAACTACCCATATAAGAAGAAAAAGAAATATACAGTTTTATCGAACAGACATAAAAAAGAGCGTATAAATGACACAGAATGAGCTAAAAAAAACAGAATCAGCAAGATTGTATCACATCATCATATTGCTGACTCTTATTGTTTTAACAGGTACTTGCATTTATCTGCAAAAAAAGTCCGGGCTCGAATCCGGCCCACCTTTCAAAAGCAAACAGCCTGAATTAGAAACCAAGCAGGTAACTCGGAAGAAATGGGCCCAGCCCCTTGAATTATCCGGCGTGCCGAACCTTTATAAGGTCTCTGACGACCTGTATCGCGGTGCGCAGCCGAGCAATGAGGGCATGAGGCAGTTAGAGAAACTGGGTATTAAAACAATCGTTAACCTCAGATTGCTACACTCAGACCGTGATGAAATTGAAAACACAGAATTATCTTATCAGCATATTCCAATGTTAACCTGGAACACCCAGGACATGGATGTCATGCGGTTCCTGAAAATCGTTACGGACAGTAATAATACACCGGTCTTTGTTCATTGCCAATACGGCGCCGACCGAACCGGGACGATGTGTGCAATTTATCGTATTGCTGTCGAAGGCTGGAGCAAAAACGAAGCCATCGAAGAAATGACTAATGGCGGCTTCGGATTTCACAGTATATGGAAGGACCTTGTGGAGTATATTCACAACCTGGACGTTGACAAAATCAGGCATGCCGCAGACCTAAACAATTAAAATGCCGTCAAAAAACTCCAATTACAAAAGAAAAAACCTGTCCAAAAGCCACAACAATCCCCTTACATTGACATACCCCATTTTTTTGGCTAATATCCATTCTAATGAAAAAAAATCACAAACCCATAAATATTCTCGGTATCGAGACCAGTTGCGATGAGACAGCCGCGGCTGTTGTCGCCGATGGCCGAACCATTAAATCGTCCGTAGTGGCCTCGCAAACCAAACTGCACGAAAAATATGGCGGCGTCGTCCCCGAGCTTGCCTCCCGCGCACACATCGAAAAAATATACCCTGTCATAAAAGAGGCAATGGAGCAGGCCGATGTCGCTAAAGATGATATTGACGCAATTGCAATAGCCAATCAGCCCGGCCTGACCATCGCTCTGGTCGTTGGCGTTACCGCTGCCAAAACACTCAGCTTCACCTGGAACAAACCACTTATAGCAATCAATCACCTGCACGCCCATCTTCAATCGGCTATGTTGTCCGAAGAACAATTAGAACTCCCCGCTGTCGCTCTAATCGTATCAGGCGGGCACACCTGCCTTTACGATTATCATTCGCCGCTGGAACCTAAACTTCTCGGCACAACCATCGACGACGCCGCCGGCGAAGCCTTCGACAAGGTCGCATCTATCCTCAAGATGCCCTATCCCGGCGGACCCAGTATCGAAAAAGCCGCAGAAAAAGGAAATCCGGATGCGATAAAATTCCCACGCTCAATGCTCGGCCGCGACTCGCTGGACTTTTCTTTCAGCGGCATCAAAACAGCCGTCCTCTATCATTGCCGAGGCCAGGACATGAAAGGCGAAAACAAGGTCGATTTGATGAACGCTCAGCAAATCGCCGATATCGCCGCCTCTTTCCAGGCTGCTGTCGTTGATGTACTCGTAAAAAAAACAAAACGGGCCGCAAAAAAAATCAAAGCAAAAACTATCCTGTTGGGCGGTGGAGTAGCAGCCAATAATAAATTGCGAACCTCTCTGCAACAGATGTGCGAGGTGGATGTCCCGCCCAAAAAACTGCTCGTCGCCCCAAAACGATATTGCACTGACAACGCGGTTATGGTAGCCTCTTTGGCGTATTATAAATTCAGGGCCGGGCTTTTCGCAGACCTGACCCTTGAGCCGAAATCGCATAGTGGATAGTTGAGAGTACCTAATTACTTGCGAACTATGAATCCGCAACCAGGAATGAAATTATAGAGGTGAAACATTCAGGTTGAACAATTAAAAAAATTATTGGAACATGTCAGGAACGGCCAAATCGATATCGATGAGGCGGTTGAGAAACTCCGCCATTTGCCCTTCGAGGATTTAGGTTTTGCCTGCATTGACCACCATCGGCAAATCCGGCGCGGCTTCCCGGAGGTCATCTTCTGCCCCGGAAAAACCACCGAACATATAATTAAAATCTTCGAGTCTCTCGCCGCAAAAGGAAATAACGTCCTGGCCACCAGGGCCAAGCCGGACGTTTTCGAGGCATTAGTAAAAACCGGCAAATTCCCAAAAGCACGATACGAAGAATTAGCCCGGGCAATTATACTCGACCAGAAAGAGCAGTCGGCTTCTAAGTCCGTCCTGCCGATAGTTACTGCAGGTACCGCTGATTTACCCGTCGCAAGCGAAGCGAAAGTTACCGCCGAGATTATGGGCCAGCGAACTGACCTGATTTGCGATGTCGGAGTCGCCGGCCTGCACAGACTGTTCAAACATCTGCCAAAACTACAAAACGCCAATGTCGTTATCGTCGTAGCGGGAATGGAAGGAGCGCTGGCCAGCGTGATGGGCGGCCTTGTGAGTTGTCCGGTAATAGCTGTGCCGACCAGTGTCGGTTACGGTTCCAGCTTCGAGGGACTCTCGGCCCTTTTGACGATGTTGAATAGCTGCGCTTCCGGCGTCACCGCAGTCAATATAGACAACGGATTTTCCGCAGCCGTCACCGCGACGCTGATAAACAGAAAGATAGAAGCTAATAACAAAGGTTCAGACACAAAGCAGCAAAGGAATGCAGATAATAGATGCTATCCCGAAACTAAAGCCCAGGGCAATTGATGCTCACAAAGGCGATTTCGGCAAGGTCTGTATTATCGCCGGAAGCACCGGAATGAGCGGAGCGGCAGCCCTTGCGGGCCGGGCCGCCCTGCGAGCCGGCGCGGGCCTTGTACGGGTGGCAACACCAAAAAGCGTGTTGCCGATAGTCGCCTCAATAGAGCCGTCCTTTACTACTATCGCCCTGCCCGAAGACAGCCTCGGCCGAATTTCAGCTAAGGCAATCAACCCTGTCCTCGAAGCAGCCGGCCAAAACGATTGTCTGGCGTTCGGCCCGGGCCTCGGTATCAGCGGCGCACTTCGTTCGCTCCTTGAAGCGCTTCTCGAACAGGGCCGGTTCCGCCTGATTATAGATGCCGACGGCCTGAATAATCTCGCCGGCATAAAAGACTGGCCCACCGGACTAAAAGCAAGCCTGATTCTAACCCCCCATCCCGGTGAAATGAAACGCCTGTGGTCGGCCCTGCTAAGAGCCCCGCTCCCCTCCGACCGCCAGCAGCAAGCCGTCCAGTTGGCACAGAAGACCAAAGCCATCGTAGTCCTCAAAGGAGCGGGAACCATCGTTACTGACGGCCAAAAAGTATATATCAACAAAACCGGAAATCCCGGTATGGCCACAGCCGGCTCAGGCGACGTTTTAACAGGTATTATAACCGCCCTCGCAGGCCAGGGCTTGAACAACTTTGACGCCGCGGTCCTGGGCGTCTATATCCACGGTCTGGCCGGTGACATAGC
>CAZIAN010000339.1:0-1391 GCA_964537355.1 uncultured Pirellulales bacterium
TGGAAGATCCATCATGGCAGCCCGGCCGCAGTAAGGCCCGCTGGAAGAAAATTACCAGTGCCGGGATTGATAAGCCCGAAACGCTTAATGATTCTACACTCCATTTTGGAAATTGTCTTATTGCCCGGGATTTGATCCGGGCCATCGAGACGAACACCCAACCAAAAGGCAGCATGTACGACGGCCGAGCGGCTTTAGAAATGATTTTAGCTGTCTATGAATCACACCGGCTAAACGCACCCGTTGATTTGCCGCTGAAAAACCGCAGGCACCCCCTGACCCTGTTGTAAGAACGTAGGAGGATTTATAGCTTATGAGAACTAAATTTCAAAACAGGTTATGTTGCATATTGCTTTCGGCCGCCTTGGCGATTATATCATTTAACTCAGCTATGGCGGAGAATTGGCCGAGTTTTCGAGGCCCGACCCGGCAGGGCATATCACATGAGAAAGATATACCAATCGAATGGAATCAAACGTCCAACATTGCCTGGAAGACACCGATTCCCGGCCAAGGATGGTCATCGCCTGTCGTGTTCGATGACAGGGTGTTTGTAACGACCGCAACCGACGAAGGCGCCTCATTTCGCCTGTTATGTCTCGACAGACTTACAGGAACCGTCCTTTGGAACAAACAAATTCACCGGCAGGAACCGGGAAACAAGCAAAAGTTTAATTCGTATGCCACGTGCACACCGGTAACTGATGGTCGATATATCTATGTACTGGCCTTTGACGGAACACTTGCAGCCGTTTCCAATGAAGGTAATATAATCTGGACACATCAGGAATTTGAATATTACAGTGAACACGGTCTGGCCGTTTCCCCAATATTGTACAAAGATTTGCTGATTGTCCCATTTGACGGAAGCAGCACCGGGCCGGATAAAAAACTTGGATGGCAAAAACCATGGGATAAGGGCCTGGTACTTGCTGTGGATAAAGAAACAGGCAAAGTGCAGTGGAGAGGCCGGCGTGGCTCTTCCCGTATTGCGCACGTCACCCCGCAGATCTTAAGCGAAAACGGCCGGGACCAGCTCATTAGCTCGGCAGGAGATGTCGTGCAGGGTTTTGACCTGAAAACCGGCCGAAGGATTTGGACGGTAGCAAATTCGGGCGAAGGCGTTGTGCCTTCTTTGGTTATTGGTGAAGGCCTGATTTTCACTACTTCCGGCTTCGGCGACTCGGCTATCCGCGCCATTCGCACAGGTGGTAAAGGCGATGTCACGAAAACACACATCGCATGGGAATCAACCGAAGATGTTACGAAGGTACCGTCAATGCTTTATGTAAAGCCCTTCCTTTTCCTCGTTACTGAAACTGGCGTCGTAAAATGCCTCAGAGCATCAACCGGTAAAGAAATATGGAGAGAGCGTCTGACCGGAAAACACT
>CAZIAN010000339.1:1401-5879 GCA_964537355.1 uncultured Pirellulales bacterium
GACAAGGGAAAAACTACAGTTATCGCCGATGGAGATGAATTTAAGATCCTCGCTGAAAATGAACTAAATGAAAAGTGCATCGCAAGTCCGGCCGTCTCGCAGAAGCAAATTTTCATACGGGCGGAAAAAAATATCTACTGTATAGGCCAAACCAGGTAGGCTTGGATATAAAACAAGCTGCTTAAAACGTTAACTCGTCTTTAGGGATATCATAATTACAATCATCATTATTTTTGAATTTCTCTAAATCTGATCTCACACTGCATACTTCTTCTCTAAGCATCTCAACCTGGTGTTCCAGGTCTTCTTCGTATGTCCTTTCTTTTCTCTGAACATCTTTCTCAAGATGATATTCTTCCGGTTCTTCGAACTCTTCTGCAATATCTTTAGCTTTGTCCTGCCGGACGATACAAAAGCTTTTATTCTGCCAGCATAGCTTCACCCATCCGATGAATCTATAAACACCTGTACCGCAAAACCAGACAAACCAGACAGCCAGGTATCCGCCGATTGCACTGCCTAAACCTGCCAACACGAACAGTGTGATTACTTGATTTTTGGGAAGTGTCGCCCAGAAATTATTTTTAGCTTTTTCTAAGTTTTTCAGGCAGCTGCTAACAGCCTCCGCATTGGCCTCAAAATAAGTAGGCTCAGTTTGCCGGCATGCTTCCCAACCCTGGCATTCCTTGCTGTAAATGTCAAGTTTATTTCGTGCCGTGTAATACTCATTAGCCATTAACAAAACACAAAAGCAGGCAGAGAAAACACTTACACATACCGACAGAAAAAGTGTTATTTTGCGCAGTCCATATTTTCGATTCATAATATTATCCTCCCACATATAAAATATAACTTATCCCTCTCGACGTAGCAAAAAAAGAGCAAACAATTCTTGTTTAATAAGAAAATACCCTGATTTGTGGTGTTTCGGCTGCAAAATAACGGAAAAAACGTCATAATCGGAAAAACCGTTACATTTCATATCATTGGTGGCACATAGTTATAGTATTTACAAATTTCATATCCCAATGAAAGATGCAGTACAGTGTATTGAATATACACAGTAATTAAAGCCCCTGCTTAATTAGCCCGCCTCCTCCTAAAGCAGGGGTTTCTTTTTAAAAATCCACTTTTTCTGCCTCTTAAAGCCATTTTCTATGCTCTTAGTATCGTAAAGTTGACAAACTCCGATATTTTTTGCTCCCGGCCGATGCGTATCGTATATTTTAAGGGGAATCCCAAAGATAATCCCTTCTATATGCGTGTATGTTCCTGTATGACAAATACTTATGGAATTGTCACAGTGGACTATAAATAGAAACCAGGTATCAGCTAAAATTGAGGAGAAATATTATGGGAACAGTAAAAGGATTTTGGCAGCATACCAACGGTAAAATTTACGCCGTCGAAAGTAATACTTTCGGAAAGCTCATCGGGGGAGTCGGACCTTTAGACCCTGATGACCTGCACGAACTCGATGAATACGACTACAAGCCTGCAATAAAAGATTGGCTCGAAGAGGCCGTAGCCTGTCATAAATTGCATCGAATCAATCCCATCGTATGTAAGTAACGTATTATCATCCTTAGCTCATCCCGCTGTTAGTTCTTTCTTGCTCTTAAGGGAACCTCTGTTAAGAGCTTATTGGAATTCTACCAGTCTGTCCTGTACCCACAGGCAATTTCCCTTGACGGCAGTGATAAATTAAAGTCTAATATCACTGATAAAAAAAGCTAATTCCCGGAAGGTTTTGAGGCCTTTCGGCAATTTATTATATGGTTCCCTGGTAAGCATTTTTCAGTGCTTTTTATGAAAATAAACGGAGGTCCCAATGCAATCCTTCAGCAGAAAATTTATGTTTATTAAAGTGGTGTTGTGCTTACACATTATCCTGTTAGCCTTCGGGGTCGCTAATGCACACGGTAATGAAACTGCCGCATATTCATTTGTGTATCTCGGTGACATACATTTCGACAAAACAAGCCATCATGATTTTGACTGGGTCCGCGCCAACAAGCCGAATGATATAAGCCAGATAGAAAACTATGTCAGGATTACGGAAAATCATACCCCCGGCCTTCTAAAGCGAATCCAGAGTTCCATAGAATCCAGTCACGGCCGGATAAAAATGATTGTCCAGGGCGGTGATTTTACGGAAGGGTTGTGCGGCAGCCGCCGGCTCCAGGAGACTCAGTTCAAAGACGCCATAAAGTGTGTCCGTAAATATATACCTCAAACCCCATTCATTACCGCCAAAGGCAATCACGATATCACGGGCCCCGGCGCCGGAGAGGCCTTTGACAGTGTTATGCTCCCGTGGTTATCGAAAGAATGTAAAAAGCAAATAGATTCCGCCTCTTTCTTTTTTTTCAAAGGGCCGGATTTGTTCGTTTTCTTCGACGCATATCACAACAATAATCTCGACTGGCTCCAGGAAACTTTAAGCCAAAACAAGCATCGCCACGCCTTTGTTATTATGCATCCTCCTGCCGTTCCTTATAACGCAAGGTCCACGTGGCATCTTTTTTCAAGGGAAAAAGATAAAGATGTCCGCGAAAGATTCTTAAATATACTGGGTGCAAATAAAGTTCTCGTGCTGACCGCCCACCTGCATAAGTACGTTGTCCTGGCAAGGAAAACTCCGAAGGGTACTTTTGTACAGTTCAGTATGAACAGCGTTATCAGCTCCCCTGAAATATCGGTCAAAGATCATCTCAAAGGCCTCGAAAATTATGGCCCCGCTCTTGTTGACCTTGAGCCTGATTTTTCACCCGATACCAAATTGCAGCGCCAAAAAATCCTCGAAGATGAAAAACCGTATATAACTTATTTTGAATTTGCGGATTTCCCCGGATACGCCGTCATTAATGTCTCGGACAAGGGAATCAACATAGATATTTACAAGGGTAGTACAGACACATTATGGAAGAACGTACCTCTTGGAGCAGTGTTCAATAATTGAAGAAATGGCATCAGAACAGCAGGAAACTGCTTGTGCCTTTAACGAAAATCTGTTCTTATAGAGCCGGTCCTTCGGATTAAGAGGGTAATTGTTAAATATATTTTAGTTTTGAGGAGAGTTAAAATGTTGCGAAAGATATTACCGGTCATTCTGATTACTTGTATTATTTCTTTTACAAACCACTCGGCATTCGGACAGGACAGTAAAGATGGGTGGATTTCCCTTTTTGACGGCAAAACGCTTAACGGCTGGAAAGCCGGCGAAAACAAAGACACCTTCAGTGTGCAGGATGGGATAATTGTTGTCAAGGGCCCCCGGAGCCATCTGTACTACACCGGCACTGTTGAGAATGCGACTTTCACAGACTTCGAGTTCAAAGCCGACATAATGACAAAACCCCATGCGAATTCCGGAATGTACTTCCACACGAAATATAAAGAAGATGGCTGGCCGGATAAAGGATTCGAGGTCCAGGTCAACAATTCACACACTGACTGGCGAAGAACAGGCTCTCTTTACGGAATAAACGATGTCCGCGATTCGGCCGCCAAAGATAACGAGTGGTTTACCCAGCACATTATTGTCGATGGAAGACAGATCACCGTTATGGTCAACGGCAAGGTGGTCATGGAATACGCCGTACCGGAAGGAGACAACCGAAGACTCTCCAGCGGCACCTTTGCTTTGCAGGGTCATGACCCAGGCAGCACAATTTATTACAAGAACATAATGGTCCGGCCTCTGCCAAGACCCGATTTCCCACTGGTTGACTACCACGTTCATCTAAAAGGCGGACTCACGCTGGAAGAAGCTATTGAGAACGCTAAGCAGCGCAACATGAAATTTGGCATCGCCGAAAACTGCGGCCTCGGCTTTAAAGTGACCGACGACGAAAAACTTAAACCGTTTTTTGACCAATTGGAAGGCAAGCCTGTTTACAGGGCGATGCAGGCCGAAGGCCGGGAATGGCAGAATATGTTCTCGCCGGATATGATTGCTAAATTTGACTACGTATTCACCGATGCTATGACCTTTACCGACAAACGCGGCAAGCGCACCAGGCTCTGGATGCCGAATGAAGTTCATATTGATGATAAGCAGGACTTTATGGATATGTACGTTGACAAGATTGTCTCTGTCCTGGGCGAGCCGATTGATATCTACGTCAATCCTACTTTCCTGCCTGCCGTTATAGCCGATGAATATGACAAGCTTTGGACGCCACAACGCATGGACAAAGTCATAAAAGCCGCCGTGAAAAACAATGTAGCTATAGAAATCAACGCCAGATATAAGATTCCAAACAAGGCCTTTATAATGAGAGCCAAACAAGCCGGCGTAAAATTCGCTTTCGGAACAAACAACGGAGGCCGCGATCTCGGACATCTCGAATATTCCCGAAGAATGGCAAAAGAATGCCGCCTAACCGAAAAAGACATGTTCTCACCGAATCCGAAAGGTAATAAGTCAACTCAACACCAAAAATAATCAATCATGATGTAGGGGCGGTTCGTGA
>CAZIAN010000340.1:0-5872 GCA_964537355.1 uncultured Pirellulales bacterium
CGGGCAGAAGGGGTTTCAAATGATTTAGGACCGCAAGTTTTACACTCCTTTGCCTTTTTCGTAGTCGTTTTTGTATTAAGAGGTACCTGGGATATAGCAGTTTGCCTTGGATAAAATCCGTTAAAGGGGATTTCAAGATTCTCGCCGCCTTTTATCTTCACAACTAATGTATCCGTGAAAAGGCTCGCCCGACTTCTTTGGGCCGGGGGCGTGATACTCAACTCAAGCTCATAACCATCGTTAAGCTTCTGGCTGCCCAAAACCTGTACGATACCTTTTTTGGAGCGCACTGATTCAAGCTCGAAAGCATCCTTATAGTTGTTTTGTATCCGAACTTTCTTTGTTACAGCACTTCTCCCCCGGGCTTCGCGAACCACAATCGGACGAGGTTCTACATTGAATCTTGGCAGCACATTAACATTGATAGTAACAGTCTTGCATTCCGGATGAGTCAATTCAATCTCGATACGCCCATCCAAATTTTGTTCCAGCTTGGCCATATCGACCATCGGCTGAAGAACAAAACTCGTCGCCATCGCCGAAGGATCATAGGCGGCGGTTATAAAATTCGCTGTCGATTTGAAACTGCGTATTGAAAAAGGCTGATTATCAAGGCTGCTAAGGGTTATTTGCGGACAGCCGGCATTTTGATGCTTAAGTGAAAGACGCAGCGCCTTCGGCTCAAAATCTACCTTTGCTGCAACCCTGGCCTCTATGTTCAGTGCAATGTTCGGATTTCGCCGGTCGTTGCTGTGCACGAACAACTGTTTCTGTGTGTTGCCGTATGGCGGTTCAGCATAATATCTTACTCTCAACGTACCGCTTTCGCCCGGTGCATATTCAGTTTTCTCCAATGAAAATGGCGTACAGCCGCAGGCCTTGCTGACCTCGCTTATTTTAAGAACGCTGTTTCCGGTGTTGGTAAATCTAAATTCGCAAAGATGGTCTGTTCCCGGGCCTACCTCGCCGAAATTATGTGTTACTTTTTCAAACGTAATTACAGGCGCCGCCTTAACCATGCGTTGTGGCGATTGTTGGAAAGTCTGTTGAGGCGCCTGTTGATTTATTGCCGCCCAGGTCTGCTGCTTGAACCAGTCGGGATTTAGAGTCCTCGGCTTCATTGCTTCTTCTTCACAGCCGGTCTGTAAAAATAAAACACAACTCGTCGCAACAATAGTAAGAACTGATAAAATCAACCGATTTGGCTTCATATTTCTTATTCTCCAGGTCAAATTATGACGGGACTCTCAGCTAATTGGCGAGAAGTTTTAACTTAAATGGAAAAAAACCTCTGACAACAAGATTGTTCAGATGACCTCCTCACTGGCCCCATCGGGATTTTATTAACTATATTATTATACCCTAATTGACTCCAAAAGTCAAACCTTTTTACGGTCATTTGTGGCTTTTTTCAGTGCTCGAACAGGCTTCCTTTTTCACACTTTCAGCCTATAATAACCGCCCCTGAGCCCATTAATAAACACTTTTTTATGCCTCAGCGGCATTCACAAAAAGATAAAAGCTCGGTTTTTTTTCACATGGGCTTTGAAGAGTTTCACACATAAAAGACCATAAAAAAAGGTGCATCCGTCTCCTGCAGAGAATAAATTATGGACGCTGGAAATCCTGCTGCCGAAGAGGTAATTTATTGTTTGTGAGGATTTGATTCAGCAAAAAGGTCTATCCCGGTACTAAGGCTGATTAAAACAAACACTGAGCTAAATATTTTTTAGGTCTTTGTCCTTGACGAGAGCACTTTTAATTGATAATTGATAGTTGATAATTGCCCCTTTTCCGGGGGGATGATAATATTATCAGTTATAAGGACTGAATTAGGTTGAAGGTTGAAAGGAGGCCATTATGGCAAGGATAGTTCTTAGCGTAGCAATTATCGTCTTATTGAGCGTATCGCTCGGATGCCAGCAAGCTGACAGTGGAAGAGGCCGGCTTATACCGAGTCAAGGCACAACGGCGGCGATCGGAACTAACATCTCTCAGGCGGGTGAGACTGACATTGTCGAGCAGATAGCAATCAATAGGCGGGCATATCAGCAGGGACTGGAATTGCTGATAAGATATTACACCAGAACCGGCAACAATATGAAGCTTCGTTGGGCAAATGAGGAATTAACGGCGCTGGATTTGATACCACAATATAAGTACATTATTGTAGCCGAAACACTCGAATCGAACTTGAGAGCGAGCACATCGATCCCGGAAGCTGATGATCTGTATCAGGATGCACAGAAGCTTGAACGGGAAGCCACTGTATTACTCATCGGCAAAAATAACGACAAATTACGTGAGGCGCTGGATAAATACGACCGGCTGATAAGGGCTTATCCCACCAGTGACAAAATTGACGATTCTGCGTATAATGCCGGTGTAATTTACGAATATTTTAAGGATTACTCAATAGCTCTGCTGTACTTCAAAAGGGCTTATCAATGGGACCCCGAAACACCTTATCCTGCCAGGTTCAGATCGGCGCGTATTCTGGATAAACGCCTGCACCGCAATGCCGAAGCACTCGAGCTTTATCGCGAAGCCATCAACACCGAAGGCAAGTATGGAAAACGCAGAATTTGGGTAGAGTACGCACAAGAGCGAATACAGGCATTGTATAAAACCGAGGGCGAAAATAACTGATATTAACAAACATTTGAGATAAAAACTTATAATTATGAACTCGGGCCTGGCTGATATCAGGCCCGTTTTTTATGGAATAAAAGGAAATCCGCCCTGCGGCAATCCAGGAGAGATGTTGTCGGAATTCGAGAAAAAGGTCGCCGATTTTATAAAAGCCAATGAGCTTTACAGCTCCGCGGATAAAGTCTTATTGGCGGTTTCCGGAGGAGCGGATTCAACGGCTCTTCTGTATGCACTCTCGGCACTCAGCAGTAAGAACGTTTTCAGGCCCGAGCTGCTCTGTGCCCATATAAACCATCAGTTGAGGGCAGCCCTGGCGGATTCGGATGAAGATTTTGTCATCGCACAGGCCGCCGGGCTGAAGCTGGCCATAACAACAAAGCGAGTGGATGTGCGCGAGTTTGCCGCTCGTAAAAAGCTTTCGATTGAGACGGCCGCCCGGCAACTGCGTATTAAAAATCTTATCGAGATTGCAAAAGCCAACAACTGCAACACAATAGCAACCGCACATCAAAAAAATGACAATGCCGAAACTCTCTTACAGCGATTGAGCCGGGGAACAGGCTTTCGCGGACTCGGAGGTATTTGGCCGAAGCGTATTTTTCATAATGAATTCAAGTTCATAAGACCCTTACTGTGTGTCGATAGAAATGAAATTATTCAATATCTCCGGCATCGGAATCTAAAATGGCGGCAGGACCATACGAACGCCGATTGCACTTACCGAAGAAACTACATCCGGCATCGGCTCCTTCCCGAGCTGCAGCAAGACTGCTCCCGCTCACTCGTCGAACAATTGTCCGAACTGTCCGAATCCGCCCGCAGGTTCTATAAGCTGATTTGCCGTAGTGCGGATGAGATTTGGCCGACAGCCGCTAATTGCGCCGGTGAAAAGGTATCTTTGGACGTAAAAATGCTTTTGGCCCAACCGCAACCGGTCATAATAGAGCTTCTTCGGCGGGGCTTGACGGCTCTCGGCTGCGGCGAAAGAAATTTAACACAATATCACTATGAACAATTATTACAATTAGCTCGGCAAAACACCAGCGGCAGGAAAATAGATTTGCCGGGTGAATGTGTGGTTGGCGCCGAATATGGGAAAATAATCTTTTCGCCGCCTGAAAAAATATCTCACTCCACCGAGCTTATTGACAAAAGTATCAAGCTGGACATCCCGCGACAAACAAGGTTCGGCGGGTATTCGATAGAGACAGCTATCTTTCAGGCGGATGAGAAGGAATTTAAAAGATTCAAGGCGAAAAAAAACAGTTTCATCGAATGGTTTGATTTTAATAAAATAAAACCTCCCTTGCTTATCCGTCTTCGTAAAGCAGGTGACAGGTTTGTTCCTTTGGGTTTGAACGGAGAGAAAAAGGTAGGCAAGTTCCTTACTGCTTCACGGGTTCCACAGCACCTGCGGCAAAAACTTCTTATCGTCGCTGACAGTGAAAAAATTATCTGGCTTTGGCCGATTCGAACATCCGAGCAGGCTAAAGTTGCCGGCGAAACTCGAAAAATTCTTCAACTGCGAATAAATGATATGCCAAAAACCTCAAAAAAGAACGAGAGGAAACAAGTATGAAAACATATAATTTCTCACGTCGCAACTTTCTAAAGGCCATGTCTCTGGGCGCAACCACACTGGCCGCAAACGGTTGTGCGGGTATAACCCGACAAATCTCCGGAGAAAAACCAAACATTATTTTCATCCTGGCCGATGACCTGGGCTGGGCCGAGCTGGGCTGCTACGGCAACAAGTTCAACGAAACTCCCAATCTCGACAAACTGGCGAACCAGGGTATGAGGTTTACCGAAGCCTATGCAGCAGCACCGGTCTGTTCACCTTACCGGGCGGCCTTGATGACAGGACAATATCCGGCAAGACTCGGCATTACCGACTACCTTCGGCCAAACGACACCAAACACCTTTCGACCGAATATGTCACTATCGCCGAGATGCTCCGTCAAGCCGACTATTCCACAGGCATCATCGGCAAGTGGCATCTCACCGGTTACGCCAACCACGGCGCCAAAGAAATAAGCCCAGACCTTCAGGGCTTCGACGAAGTTATAGTCTCGGAAAATCGCGGCATCGGCGGCGGAAGCTACTTTTACCCATACCACTTCAACCGCGAAATCGAAAAACGTCTGCCCGGTAAAGAATTTCTCGTTGACCGCTGCAACCTCGAAGCGGTAGAGTTTATCACCCGGCACAAAGACACGCCGTTCTTTCTCTACCTGAGTCATTACGCCGTCCACACCAGATTGCTCGGCAAAGATGAGCTGGTAGCCAAATACGAAAACAAACCCGGCGCCGGAAAAGGAAACAGGGCCAGGCTGAACAACCCGCATCTGGCCGCACAGCTTCAGAGCATCGACGAAGGCGTCGGTATGATTATGGACAAACTCGAAGAATTGCGCATTGCAGACAATACCGTATTGATTTTCACTGGTGACAATGGCGGAGAAGACCGTGTAACTTCCAACGCTCCTTTGCGGGCCGGCAAGTCCACTCTTTACGAAGGTGGTATTCGTGAGCCGCTGATTGTCCGCTGGCCAAAGGTTGTTAAACCGGGCGGGCTCTGCAATAAACCGACAACTAATATTGACTTCTACTCAACGTTCCTCCAGCTCACCGGATGCAAGGCCGACCGCTCTCAGCATCTTGACGGTGTTTCCATCCTGCCTTTACTGAAAAATCCGAAAGCCGAACTCGGGCGGGACACATTCTATTGGCACTATCCGCTTGAAAAGCCTCATTTCCTTGGCGGACGTTCGGCGGGAGCGATTCGCAAGGGCAACTTCAAACTCATCGAATTCTTCGATACCGGTCAGGTCGAACTATATAATCTCGCAGACGATATCTCAGAGCAGCACAACCTGGCTTTGAAACTGCCCGACAAAGTAAAAAAGCTTCAAAAACTCTTGGCAAAATGGCGAAACGAAGTCGGAGCGAAGATAATTTGATTGATATAACACTATCAGCCAAATAAAATGCGAAGAAACTTGCACCGGACTAAAATTTTAACAAAACCGGAGGAAATAATATGAGCATATTGAATTATTCACGCCGTGATTTCTTGAAGTCAATTGGTTTGGCCGCGGCATCGTTAGCTATACCGGGCTGTGCGAACGGCAATAAAAGCTCCGCCGGCAAAGCCTCTGCGGACAAACCGAATTTCGTAATCATTTTCGCCGACGACCAGGGTTACCAGGACGTCGG
>CAZIAN010000341.1:0-5870 GCA_964537355.1 uncultured Pirellulales bacterium
ACCTTTTCGAAAGTTACTCATGACCCTGTTCTGGTCGAACCAATCTGTCAGGCAAGTTTTCTGCGCTACACTCTTCGCCCGAAGCAAAACAGAAACCGTCTGCTGTTTTCCAATCCGGCACACGCCCAAAGAGGTGACAGACGGGACATGACAGTCCGCCTGAGCTATGATGAGGGCAGGTCTTGGCCGCTCGCAAAATTGCTTTACGCCGGCCCCTCAGCATATTCCTGCCTGACAGTACTTCCGAATGGTAACATTGCCTGTTTATACGAGGCCGGCCAAAAAAGTCCGTATGAGAAAATTGTCTTTACCAGCTTTACTCTCGACTGGCTCACCGGAGGGCCAAAAAAAAATGGCAATCCGAAAAAGAAATTGAGTATAATACCACGGTAAAAAATAACAAAACGCATTTAATGAAAGGAGACAATTATGAGTAAATTTAGCATTATTTTAATCATCGTCGCTGCTGTTGTTCTTGTCGTGGCATTAGTAATGAAGAAATTGAAATCATAAAACAGGCTAAATACCTTCAATAAAAGGAGAAAACCTATGTCACCAGTGTTCATTATTCTTATCCTGGTCTTGCTTGGTGGTCCGGCCTTAATCATTATTGTTGCCATTGGCATCTACAACGCTTTAATTCGCCTGCGAAATCAGGTCGAAAATGCCTGGTCTCAGATTGACGTCCAGCTAAAACGCCGGCACGATTTAATACCCAATCTTGTCGAAACAGCAAAAGGCTATATGAAGCACGAGCGTGACACTTTTGAGGCCATTACAAATGCAAGAAGCCGGGCTATGGGAGCCAACACTGTCAGCGACGCCTCAAAAGCAGAAGGTGCTCTCGGCGAAGCTCTAAGCAAATTCATGCTGGTCGTTGAGAATTATCCCGACTTAAAGGCGAATCAGAATTTCCTGTCACTTCAGGAAGAGCTGACCAGCACCGAGAACAAAATCTCTTTTGCCAGACAAAGCTACAACGACCAGGTCTTGTTCTACAACAACAAGATTCAGATGTTCCCTTCTAACATCGTCGCCGGCATGTTCAAGTTTGTCAAACGTGATTTCTTCGAGATTGAAATTGCCGCCGAGCGTGAAGTCCCGAAGGTAAGCTTTTAATTATTATTCAGCTTTGAATTTTTAATTGAATTCAGAGTGGCACCTTCAAGCTTATTTGGAGTGTGCGGAGAGGGTATTGCGCTCTCAAATTTGTTTGTAAGTGTCATTAGCAGGACTATAAATCGAAAACTATGTGGGAACTTATTAGAGCCAACAAGAGAAGCTCCATCGTCCTGATGGTGGTAATGGCAGTCGTACTTATGCTCCTGGGCTTTGTCATTGGCATGGCTTTCTTCGGTGGCAGCCCCGAAGCCGGTTTCTTTGGCCTGATAATCGCAACGGCGGTTTGGCTCGTGCTCACTTTAATAAGTTTTTCGAGCGGCGACCAAATCCTTCTGGCAGCAAGCAAGGCCAAACCAGTCACCCACGATGTGCACCCTCAGTTGTTCAATATAGTCGAAGAAATGAAAATTGCAGCAGGTTTGCCTGCTATGCCCAAAATATACATCATAAACGACCCCGCTCCCAACGCCTTTGCGACCGGTCGAAGCCCGAAATCCGCCTCGGTCGCCGTGACCGCAGGTCTTTTAGGCCGGCTCAACAGAGACGAGCTTCAGGGTGTCATCGCGCATGAGATAAGCCATATCGTCCATCGCGATATCCTTTTCGTAACACTTGCCGGCGTAATGCTCGGCTCTATTGTTTTACTCTCACAGGTCTTTCTGCGAGGTATGTTCTACAGTTCGATGATGGGCTCGCGACGAAGATATTCATCAGGCGGTAAAGGTGGCGGCCAGGCACAGCTTGTTATGATGATAGTGGCGATAGTCGCTGCAATTCTGGCGCCGATAATGGCATACTTGTTATACTTTGCACTATCGAGAAGGCGTGAATATCTCGCCGATGCCGGCGGCGCCAGGTTAACCCGCTATCCGGAAGGCCTCGCCAGCGCCCTTGAGAAAATTGCCAATGACCCCTCACCCCAATTAGCTTCTGTCAACAAAGTTACAGCACCAATGTACATTGCTAACCCTTTCAAGAAAAAAAAACAGAGGAAACTATCCGACTTGACAAGCACACATCCACCGATTTCCGAAAGGATCAAGATTCTGCGAAATATGTCCGGCGCATCTTTCAAGAACTACTCGGATGCTTTTACGAACGTAACCCACAACAAAACTGTCGTCCCCGTTGCTGCCCTGACTAAGGAAGATATCGCCTTACGAGAAGCTGATGTTAAAGCCAAAAAAGAGCAGCGAACAGAAAACCAGATGCGACAGGTCGGCGATATTATGCGAAAGGTAAATCAATTTACATTCCTGACCTGCGCTTGCGGCTTAAAACTAAAAATCCCCCCTAATTTCAAATCCAAAAAAGTAGATTGCCCACGCTGCCGAAAAACGCTCGATCTGCCCTCCAAATAAACAAAAGAACAACCGGAAATTTACCACAACATTTTCAAACCTGGCCCTGCTAACCGGCCTTCAATCCACGCTTTGGTTCTTCCATTAATTTGCGCATTTTCTCAATATGCTTCTCAATACCCTCGAATCTCCGCTTACATTTAAAAGTGTATAGCGCATCTACCGGACAAGCATTTCCTTTTTGTCCACCGCTTTCCTTCGAAGACATCATTTTTTGCGTGATATATTCGTTTATCAACTGCCGCTGTTCCTTAAGCAGCTTGTGCAACAGCTTTATTGTGTCATAGAGCACTACATTATCTCGTTCTAATGCGGTAATGCGCTGCTCCATCGTGAGTCTCATCTTATTTCTCGTTTCGTTTAATATGCTTACTAATTTATTCGTACGCTTTCTAACTAAAAAAAGCTCATAACTCTATTATTTACTACTGTTTGGACAAGGCGATTGTTCTCTATTTCGGTTTGTCTTACAGGTAAACTTTTTCTGCAATTTGACGTGCTATGGACAAAACATCAAAACCTGTCAAAAACAGGATGTTCCGTAGCTCAGGCTTCGCTAAACCTGTTCTATTCTTTTCGGAAAACTCACCATCACCCCATTATCTCTGATAATTACAAAACTAATCCCCATTTTGCAAAAACGACCCTTAAAAAATACTCCGTATAATCAGCAATAAACCAAGAATTGCAAACGGAATACCAACCGGCGCACCGGCAACCGTCATAGTAAAAGCAATTCCAACAATCATCAATCCCACACCCAATATCCCTGCCAATATACGTCCAGTTATATTCAGTACCAGGGCTAATAAATTCCATATCGCCACAAATGGCCACAAAAACCACGGCGATGTTTTTTTAGTTACCACAACTTTTCTCCATTTAGCCCCAACCGGATTCTCTACTAAATACTGACACTATCTCCCGGCGCCAAAATCTTCACCTCGCACGCCGCTGACTCTGCGAACTGCTCGGCATCATTTCGCCCGCCAATTATATCACCCCAGTGATAGGGTATTGCCAGCTTCGGCTTTATATGCATGGTTGCCTCGGCCGCCTCCTTCGCATTCATTGTGTATGTACCGCCCACAGGCAGCAGCGCTACATCAATATCCTTAAGGGTCTTCATATCCTCGGTCAGGTCGGTATCGCCTGCGTAATAAATCCGCTTTGATCCAATCTCGATGACAAAGCCGACCCAGTTGTTCCCCTTAGGATGAAATTGTTTATCAGGATTGTACGCAGCCACTCCTTTTAACCAAATACCTTCCAATGCGACTGTCAGCCCGGGCAGAATCGCCTCTCCTGCTTTCGCTTTTGCAATTACATCAGCCGAAGCTATCAGTTTCGTATCCGGCCCGCTAACCTTGGCGATATCTTCTTGTGAATAATGGTCATAGTGACTGTGACTGACAAGCACCAGCGTCGCATCGCCCGCCGACTCCTTCAATTTCCACGGGTCAATATATATGACCTTATCTTCATAACAAATCCTGAAACTCGCATGACCCAGCCATTGTATTGTAATACCCATAACAGCCTCCTTTCTTACGGTGTCTTCTGTCGTCTTCGCCGTTTCAGCATCCACATTTTCTTTCCTGCACCCACAAACAGCCAATCCAAACAGAATAATTAAGATCAACACCTTCGAATTCTTCATCTTTACCTCTCTGCCAATCAATCCATAAAACAAAAAGTCACCTCACGGCCAAATGAAAGGCCATCTTCTGCTAAGAAGGCCGCCGAACATCCGGCACGCTTCCGCTCTAAGTCCGGTTTTCTCAGCCTCTCCAGCCATAGGGGTATCAGTCACAAGCTTCTGGATATACGCATCTCTTTCTTCGCTGCTCATATAATTTTCCCTTATCTCCCGCAGCTCTCCGCTATCAAGGAAGAAGCCTCCACACCCGTAGCATTCGTCCACATTAACTTCTTTGGCACTTCTGTACTTGTGCGCGTGCATTGCCATCCCGCATTTTGGACACTTCAACTGCCCGCGCCCGGCATCATTGACCCGTGGACTTTTCAAAGCTTCTTCTAGCGCCTCCCCGGCACCCTTGTGACTTACATCCAGCTCTTTCAGCTCTCCCCAGTCAAACCATATCCCCTTGCACCCACTTTTGCACACATCAACCAGAACATTACCAAAACTTTCTTCCACCATCGACTTACCACATGCCGGGCAATCCATATCTGACCTCACATTCTAATCCCCTGACATTAAACATCCGATTCTCAGACAATACAATATCAAAAAATCACTTGAGCGGAAACTAAAATATTTTGAACTGTTAAGCTTTAAAAATCAGCAAAATATCCTGTTAAAAACATCTGAAAGTTGTCGTTCTGAATGATGTGTCAGGAAGTGAATTCGAAGAAATCGTTATCTAAAATAACCAATAAAAAAGGCCCCATCATCCTGTGGGGCCGTGTCTTTTACTTCCGGATTCAACTCAGCAGGGACGGACATTCGTTGCTTCGGGGCCTTTTTGACCCTCGGCAACCTCGAACTCTACTTCCTGACCGTCTGATAAAGACCGGAATCCCTCTGCCGAGATGTTGGAGTGGTGAACAAACAAATCCTTACCACCGTCGTCGGGAACGATAAAACCAAAACCCTTCCGCTCATTGAACCACTTTACCTTACCTTTATCCACAATGTTCTCCTTAGGCTCTTTTTTCGAACCTGTAATATAAACTCCCTCGTTTTTTTCCAGGAGTACCATCCGAGGGACAGTAAAGATACTCCTTTTAACACAATGACGACGGTACTGAACGCTCCGCCGAATGTCAACAAAAATAGTCCGAAAAAAACCGAACTTAAATCCTTAACTTTTAACAATTTGCGCAGAGTTTTAAAAAACAACGCATTCACACTAATCTCATTTGCCCGGACAGTGCGAAACGCTGAATATCGAACAAACTGAACCGACAGTCTTAACTTTTAAGGCAATCCTGAATAAAGCAGCAGTCAGTATAGTCACAATGACCTCCTGACGTTCCAAAACACGGTGAATACCCTTCAGCCACCTGTATAGCGTGAATAAGTTCGGGCTTCTTCATTTTTCCAAAATCTATCCCGAGGTATTGGGCTTTCATTCTTATTTCGGGCAAACTCATACGTTTGCTTTTTCCAACAGCTCGTTTCTTTGCGGCCGGTTTCTTGGCGATATGTTTCTTTGTAACGGGCTTCTTGGCGACTTTTGTAGCTGGCATTCCTTATCTCCTTTTCATTTTTCCAGGTGACAATGCACCTACCATAATTCTCGCTTAATGACATTCAAAAACTCTTCCAATTCTTCCTTGTAATACCATCGGCTCAATATGCTGATCCTCTCATATTTCCAACAAAGCCTCCGGCTCATATATTTCGACTATTTACATAGG
>CAZIAN010000342.1:0-1090 GCA_964537355.1 uncultured Pirellulales bacterium
TCAGCGCATCAATCCTTTGATCCGGGTAAGTGTTGTCGGTTGGTATGCGCTGCCCGTCAACCATCTTCGATACACGGTCGCCATTGTGGGAGGCGCTCATCAACTCGCCGAAGGTTTTCATGTCGCCAGTTCTCAGGCACTGCGGAACCATCTCGGCACGAATACACTCGGCTATCCCATAAAGACATACCTGCCTAACCTGGTAGCCCTGTTCAGGCTCGGCATGGCTTCTAAATACACGATGAATCTTTTGCCCTTGTTCGGCAAGGATTTCCAGAATGTCCGCACGGCTAACAGAGGCGGGCAGCGACTTTATCATTCGATAGATTTGAGACTCATCAACACCAAGTGTCTGGGGGTTGATATCGCGAAGCCGTTCGAGCTTGTCGGCATACTCCGGGAAATTTTCGCGTATCATCATCATGCCGAATATATATGCAGCCACCCGGCTGTTAAAGACATCGCGTGCTCCGGCCTGCTTCTTCGCCTCGATGCTGCTGTTGGCCAGGACAAAGCTGTGTCCGCCCGGAAGTGCAGCGTCCTCTACCGATGTTGGAAAAGCTGTAATATGGAGAATTGTACCGGGCTTTCCGGATATAATTGCAGCGTGGTCACTGCATCCGCCCCGTGTACCGACATACCATTCGGCAAACCCCCAATTCTCAATGAAATCGGCAGTTTTAATTTCAAGTGAGTTTAAGCGAATTACCGCTTCGGCGGCCCCCATAACCAGCGCTGATGACGAACTAAGCCCGGCGGCAATGGGGACATCACCATAGATCATCATATTCATACCCTTAATTACCGGGGTAAATATGCCTTGATCATTTGTGTTGAGGTGCTGGAGGTACAGAACAGCGGCGCGTATATAATTCGACCAGGTAACCGATGGGTCGTTCCTGCGCTTTTCAAATTCCTGGTAACACCATGTGTCCCAGTCCCGGATTTTTTCTCCTTCCGGAAGACAATCGCTGATACGGAATTGCTCATCAGGAAACTGGTTCGAATCGACATTTTTCAGCAGCACCCGGTCGTCATCCCGCGGGGCTACGACCAGCCACATTTCCTTGACACAGACCGGATTGACCGA
>CAZIAN010000342.1:1190-5867 GCA_964537355.1 uncultured Pirellulales bacterium
TGCAGCGCTTCATGCCTACGGTTCCAGATACCCTGCATATCCACCGTGAGCCAATTGAGCAGGTTTGTAAATCCGCGGTCCATTGTAAGATTACTGCTGAAGAGTGTGCCGGGTTTTTCGACAACATGAAAATATTCACCACTTTCGCTAAGGGCGCCGCGGATACCGCCGCCTTTGAACTGCGTGACCTTCGAGCCCGCCGCGAACAGACAGTCCGTTACCCCGATTATCCTGTCGGGTCCTTTTCGCCTCAGGATGTCCCTCACGTAGGCGGGATTGACATGGTAGCCGTCGAGAATCTGCTCGGCATAAAGCTCATCGGATTTCAGGACCGCTTCAATCGCTCCGCCGCCGTGGAACGGTTTGTAGGAACCACCCGTCGGGCCGTTTGTAAAGTGAATGAAGTACTTAAGACCAGCCCGGATTGCTTCTTCAATCTGCTCACAGGTTGCATTACTGTGTCCGGTACCTACCACGATGCCTTTGTTGGTGAGATATTCAATTAACTTATAGCCGGATTGCCCAAAATCCGGCACCACGTTGGCCAGCTTGATTGTCCCTTTGTCGTCGATGCTATCGAAGGAGTCGGTGACAAATTCAAGAACCAGGTCAGGATTTTGAGCGCCGGCCATCTGAGGATTGATGAAGCTTCCCTCTAAAAGTCCGCCCAAAAGCCTGGCCCCCGGCCGGGTTTGCGGTTTACTTAGATAATTATATAATTGCGTAAAACAATGCCGCAGATTCTCAACCTGGCTGGCCCAGGTCCCTACATAAAAACCTGTTACACCGAACCTCACAAGGATTTTTCTGAGCATATCCAGCCCATGTTCATATGCAGAGGGGCTATTATCAAAAGTCTCGGTTTCGGGGTCATAAAGACCACTTGTAAATTCAAAGAGATTGTAACCGTGAAAATGTATGTCAACAAATCCCGGCACAATATATTTATCGGTGACATCGATGATTTTATCACAGTCGTCCTTACCGGCAGCAAATTCGACCCTACCGTCGCACATAATGACATCGATACGTTCAACACTATTAGGTGTGACAACGTAGCCGCCTTTGAGCTTAATTGGCTTCATCTTAAGACTTTCACAAAATCCATTTATGGGTAAAATAACACAGAACTTATGTCATCTGCACAGATTAGTGTAAGCCTTTGCGGCATTTTTGTCCAGCGAGTTGTTATCCCAAATATGAGAAAGCCGCAGCAAAAGAACAGCTCAAATATCGAGAACAGTCCGTGAAATTTCGAATATTGAATACACATTATCCAATACGAGAGACTATTCATGATACAGGAATTAATCGCCTTTTGACTTTACAAGGGTGCTAATGCCTGTTAGAATCCACGAATTGAATAAACAATAGATAAATTTATGCGTAGTTATCCTGATGGCAGGCAAAATTATTATTAATACCGAACGATGTAAAGGCTGCGGCTTGTGCATAATGGTATGTCCGAAGAACAGCATCATAACCTCCAAAAAATCCAATAAAAACGGTTTCTTCCCGGCCGAATCCGACAATACGGACTGCACAGGCTGTGGGTCGTGTGCAATTATTTGTCCGGAAGCCATAATTGAAGTATTTAATAATCAAAGCAATATCGAGACAATCGCCGAACCAGACAAAAAGCCGAAGCTGAGTCTAATTAAGGAAAAAACATAAGCCCCGTCGGAAGCAGGGATCAAGAATATGGTAGAAAAAGGGCAAATTTCTATCGGTACAGAAGAGCGGGTTTTAATGTGCGGCAATGAGGCCCTTGCAGAAGCGGCCATCCTTGCCGGGTGTGATGCTTACTTCGGATATCCGATTACACCGCAAAACGAAATCCCCGCTTATATGTCCCGAAGAATGCCGGAGGAAGGCCGGGTTTTTGTGCAGAGCGAAAGTGAGCTGGCCGCAATTAATATGGTATTCGGAGCTTCGGCAACGGGCAAAAGAGCTATGACAAGCTCATCCAGCCCGGGTATAAGTCTAATGCAGGAGGGAATAAGTTACCTTGCAGGCGCCGAGCTGCCGGCGGTTGTGGTCAACGTAATGCGGGGAGGCCCGGGTCTGGGTAACATTGCACCATCTCAGAGTGATTATTTCCAGGCCACCCGAGGAGGCGGACACGGTGACTACAGAACAATCGTGTTTGGTCCTTCGAGTGTGCAGGAGATGGCCGACTGTATATCGCTGGCATTCGAACTTGCTGATAAATATCGAATGACCGCGATGATCCTGGCCGATGGTTTTTTAGGCCAGATGATGGAGCCGGTTGTTTTGAAGAAAAGGCCAAGTCCCGAATTGCCGCCCAAAGACTGGGCGCTGACCGGGGCCAAAGACAGAGAGCAAAATATCGTTCGCTCATTATGGCTCGGTGAGGGAGTATTGGAAGATCTAAACTTTAAGCTGGATGACAAATACAGGCAGATCCAGAAAAATGAAGTGCTGTGCGAGCAATACGAGGTTGACGCCGCCGAAATTATAGTGGTTGCTTATGGCATTGCGGCAAGAATCGTCAGCGGGGCAGTAACCCGGGCAAGAGAAGAAGGAATCAAAGTCGGCTGGATACGCCCTATCACCCTGTGGCCGTTTCCAACAGAGCAAATCAGCAAAGCCGCTGATGAATTTAGGCTTTTCCTGACCGTTGAAATGAGCACCGGCCAAATGGTCGATGATGTAAAGCTGGCCGTGGCCGGAAAAGCTCCGGTAGTATTTTACGGCAGACCGGGCGGCGGAGTACCTACTGTTGAAGAGATTCTCGATAAAATAAGGCAATTGACGTTGGGGGCGAAGACTAATATATGAAAACAGTATTTCAAAGAACACCGACTCTTAAAGATTGTCCGACGCATTATTGTCCCGGATGCGGGCATGGTATTGCCCACCGATTGATTGCGGAGGTCATCGATGAACTCGACATACGCGGGAGCACTATCGGCATAGCGCCCGTAGGTTGCGCGGTGCTGGAGTATGACTACATTGACGTCGATATGATAGAGGTTGCCCATGGCAGAGCACCGGCCGTCGCGACGGGTATGAAAAGGACAAATCCGGACAAAATAATTTTTTCTTACCAGGGCGATGGTGACCTGGCGAGTATAGGGGCCGGTGAGATTCTTCACGCCGGACATCGAGGCGAGCAGATAACAGTCATATTCATTAACAACGCCGTCTTTGGAATGACCGGTGGACAAATGGCTCCGACAACAATGGTTAACCAGATAACAGCGACAACGCCTAAAGGCAGGAATGCCGCCGAAGAGGGTTATCCTCTCTGTGTCTCAGAATTGTTAGCTGTGCTGCCAGGTGCAAGTTATATCGAGCGATGTGCACTCAGCACTCCTGCGAATATCCGAAAGGCCAAAAAAGCCCTGAAACACGCTTTTGAGCTTCAGATAAACAAAGCCCCTGGCCTTTCTCTTGTTGAGCTTCTCAGCACTTGCCCGACATACTGGCGAATGAGCCCGGCTAATGCGACAAAATGGATCGATAATGAAATGACAAAGGTTTTTCCTTTGGGCCGATTGAAGGGCTAACAATGACAGCAAACGGTTTTTATGAAGAGATTATCATTGCCGGTTTCGGCGGTCAGGGAATTATGCTGACCGGCAAACTGCTGGCCCAGACTGCTATGCAGGCCGGCAAAGAGGTCACATATATGCCCTCCTACGGCGCCGAGGTTCGAGGCGGTACCGCTAATTGTATGGTGATTATCGCAGAGACAAAAATCGCCTGTCCCGTCGTTGCAAAACCCGACTCATTAATTGTAATGAACAAGGCTTCACTGAACAAATTCGGCCTGCGTCTCAAGAAGCACGGCCTGCTAATAATGAACAGCTCCCTGATTGATACCGAACCGCAACTGGACGAGACAATCGAGATAATTTCCATCCCTGCCGATGAGCTGGCCGTTGAATTAGGCAGCCAGAAAAGCTCCAATATGGTAGCTTTGGGTGCGTATTTGCAAAAGCGGGAACACCTCACAGCCGACCAGGCCGGACAAGCACTGCCCAATGTACTTGCCAAACGATACCATAAAACTTTGCCGGTAAATATCAAAGCCCTGCAATGCGGCGCCGAATTTATCAAAGCATGTTGCAAGGTTTGAGTAAACAAGGTACGGAAAAAAATAAGTCGGAGGAATAAAATGAATCGGAAAGAACTGCTGCATAGCAAGCTGCTACACAAAGCAGCGAATAAAACCCCGCTATTGTCGCTTATATGTCTGCTAATGTTGTTCTTTTTTGTCCCTGTCGCCAGTGCCCAGGAGCAATACAAGAAGCAAGGCAGAGATGCAATTTCACAAATCGTTGACGGCCAGTATGACGCTGCAATAAAACACTTCGAGGACTATCTTCGCGAACACCCCAAAGACCTCGAATCCATGTATGGCCTTGCAGTGGCGTACTCCCAAAAAAATAATATAACCACAGCTATGGCCTATGTGAATAAAGCCCTCGATGATGGACTTCAATTCAGCCGTTTCCTCGCCGGCCCCAGAGATTTGTTAAAACCTCTGACCGACAGCGCCGAATTTAAGGCATTGGCCCAAAAACATAATGTCGAACTCCTGCACGGCCCTATGCTCGGCTGCGTTACTGACACCAGCGCAAAGTTCTGGGTGCGCACAGCCAACGAAGTGCCTGTACAGGTCCTCATCGGCACATCAAGAACAGCGAA
>CAZIAN010000343.1:0-5855 GCA_964537355.1 uncultured Pirellulales bacterium
TGTGAATATATTTTTCTGTATTTTGGACCTGTCACAACAGGTAAGTGTGGTGCATGGAACCATATAACTGCAAAGAAAGGTGTATTTTTGTCCGCAGCATTTTGGATAAATGGGACAACACGGTCCATTATGACCCGACAGTCATCACCCTGGAGATTATCCGTTACTTTTGTGCCGTCTTGTGTCCAATAGTAGGTTCCATAAGGCTTATTCGTATCGGGATTTTCCATAGGATTCCACGTGGGTACTTTTGCCTCTGTCGAAAAGCATACGTCAAATCCATTTTTCCATGGTGGTGAGTAGTGCTTGGCGCCTCTCGGGCCGCCACGGTTTGAATCCTTTTCCTTAGTGGTCAATGTTCCGAGGTGCCATTTGCCGAAATGACCTGCTGTGTATCCTTGAGTTTTCAAAGCTTCCGCTAAGGTAATCTCCTCTTTTCGCATATGTCCAACGTTCGCAAAGAAGATTCCATATCGATATGGATGCCGGCCTGTAAGGCAGCTTCCACGAGTAGGCGAGCATACCGGCGCACCGGAATAAAAACGCATAAACCGCATTCCGGCTTTGGCCATTGCGTCCAGATTGCCGGTTTTGATAATCTTATTGCCGTTGAATCCCGTGTCACCCCAGCCCATGTCATCCGCCATGCACAGGATAATGTTAGGCTTTTCTGCCTTGTTATTTTTTGAAAAGAGAGCCTGCGGCAAGGTCAATGTTATGGCACCTGAAGCAATAGAACGAAGGAAATCTCTTCTATTAACCATTTACTTGCCCTCTCAAACCAAATGCGGTTTAAATGATAATACCTTGAGACTATAGCAAAAACGGATCTATGGATTATAATAAAAAATATGGAGGGCTTTGTCCAACGATTTAGTATTTCTGTTGAAAACTAAGTCATATTGGTATAATGCCAGATTAGAGCATGAATTATTTGTACGCTTATAATATATGTGGTGTTGAAATAAGATATGAGCAGTAACAGGGATGTTTTAAGGTGATAAAGCTCAGTAAACAGCTTGGTGCTGTTGATGTATTCGCCATAGCAGCCGGGGCAATGATAAGCTCAGGCTTATTTGTATTGCCTGCTTTAGCTTTTGAGAAGGCGGGTCCTGCCGTAATCTTATCCTACCTTTTTGCGTCAATTATGATAATTCCCAGTGTCCTCAGCAAAGCCGAACTTTCCACGGCAATGCCGAGAGCTGGAGGGACGTATTTTTTTGTTGAGCGGAGTTTAGGTCCGATCTGGGGTGTGTTCAGCGGATTGGCGAGCTGGTTTTCGTTGGCACTGAAAAGCGCATTTGCTGTTGTCGGAATGGCTGTTCTCATTGAGATTGTGCTGCAAATGATTTTTCCCATTGAACTTGGGCCGTGGTATCTCAAAGCGATAGCGGCCTTTTGCTGCATCGGATTTACCGTGCTTAATATTGTAAGCGTTAAACATACCAGTAGATTTCAGGTTTTGCTTGTTGGGATATTACTGGCGATACTGGCCTTTTTTGTTCTTTTTGGCAGCGGATCTGTTGAAGCTGTTAGATTCAAGGGATTTCTGGAAAAAAGCTGGTCGGCAGTTTTTGCAACTGCGGGTCTGGTTTTTATCAGCTTTGGCGGCCTGACTAAAGTTGCCAGTATTGCCGAGGAAGTAAAACATCCTGGCAGGAACCTTCCTTTCGGAATGGTCATGGCCTGGTTTGTGGTAACAGTATTTTACATAAGTGTAATCATAATTATGGTCGGTGTTGTGGATGGCAGGGAACTGGCCAGTAACTATGCGCCGATTTCCCTTGCAGCCAGTAAATTTATGGGACTGCCCGGTTTTGTAATCCTGGCTCTCGCCGCTATCGCGGCTTTTATAACCACTGCAAATGGCGGCATACTTGCTGCATCACGGTCACCTATGGCCATGAGCAGGGACCAATTGCTACCGCCGCTTTTATCGCGTGTCAGCGGCAGATTTAAGACACCCCACATCAGCATACTGCTCACGGGCGGATTTATGATTACGGCGATTGTTTTTCTCGAACTTGAAGTGTTAGTGAAAACCGCCTCGACTTTAATGTTAATACTGTTCATTTTAGTGAATGCCAGCGTGATTATAATGCGCGAGAGCAAAATACAGAGCTATCGGCCGAGGTTCAAATCACCGTTATATCCCTATATTCACATTGCCGCCATCGTTGCTTATAGTGCCTTAATAATAGATATGGGAAGCGTGCCGTTACTGATTACCGCCGGGTTTATCGGTTTGAGTGCTGCCTGGTATTGGCTTTATGTTTGCAGACGAGTCAGCAGGGCCTCGGCTGTTATGCATGTGGTAGAGCGGGTTACCGACAGAGAGCTTAAAACCGTTACGCTCGAGAACGAGCTTCGGGATATTCTGCTTGAAAGAGACAATATAATCGAGGACAGGTTTGATGAGCTTATAAGAGGATGTGAAGTCCTGGATATTCAGGGCGAAGAAAAAGCTGAAAAAATCTTCCGGCAGGTCTCGGCCATTTTGGCCAAGAAGCTGGGGACAAATGAGTACGTACTGTTCGAGAAGTTCCTCTATCGTGAAGCGGAGGGCGGCACGGTAGTTCAGCCGGGATTTGCAATACCGCATATAGTCGTGGAGGGTAAAAACAAATTCGATATTCTGCTTGTTCGTGCGCGTGAGGGCATCATCTTTCCGCACGCTCCGGATCCGGTCAGGATAATGTTCGTTCTGGCGGGCAGTAAAGATGAGCGCAATTATCACCTCAGAGCCCTGATGGCCATAGCTCAGATTGCCCAGGAAAAGCATTTCGAGCAGCGATGGTTAGCCGCAAGAGACACTCAGGGATTAAGAAACTTGATACTTTTATCCACACGAAAAAGAGACACGAAATCATAATTTCCTATATCGGCATTTAGACAGGCTTTGAACGAAGGTGAGTGATCAGCGGTTAAAGTTTATATTGATAATAAACAAAAAGGGGCTTATATCAATTTGGTATAAGCCCCAAACGAATTTTTCATATCAATCCAGATTTATCGTTCCGGCCGATACAGCCGAATGTCGTCAAAAAATACCATACCTGCACCGCCAGCTACCGGATTGTTTCTGCTACCGAAGCCAAGAGTAATCGTATTTACATTAGCAAGATTAATGTCGAACGCCTGCAAATCGATATTCCATTCGGTCCAGCTATCTATTTGTGCTGCATTAGGATTATCATGATTTACCACCGCAGTGTTGTTGAGAGCAACGTACATAGGTTCAGCAGCGTTAGACGCATCACCTCGGAACCACAGCGACAATACTCCAACACCTTCTTCAGTCCAGTCACGCGGGTAAGTTAATTTCAACGTTGCCTCAGATTTCCCAACACTGTTGCCATAAGAAAACGGCATCGACTGAAAACCACTGTGAACGATAGTTTGCTCAGCAAAAGGAGATACCGCATAGCCAACGATAGATCCGTTTATTGTTGGGTTGTCAAATCCATCCACCCATGCATTAAATATTCTGTTGCTATCGGGATCATCGGGATTAAGGTCATTGTAGGATTCAAAATCGTCCACGAGGAGATAATCAGCTACTGAAAAGCTCCAGACCGTACCTCTGGTAATAGAGTTGTCTGTGTTATACTCGTCAATTCGCCAATAGTAAGGACCACCGCCCCATTCAACACCTTCGAGTGGATTATAGATGGTAGTGCTCTGTCGGCCTCGATAAACACCGGTCGTATCGGTTGTATCTGCGTTAGTTACGGTTTCTTTATCTGTGCCGAAGTACACATCATGCTGCGAGGCCTTTTCTCCCGGTGACCAGTTCAGAGGGATTGCCTCTGTGATGTACGGTGTTGAGCCGTTAGCCGGATCAGGGATTGCGGCAAGTAATGGATTACCTCGCATTGTTTCCATAATCTCTTCTTGTGTAAGGGCCTTGTTGTAAAGACGGACGTCGTCCATGACGCCATTAAAATTGTACGAGCCAGTGTTGAAAGGCTCGCAACCAAGGTAAAAAGTTCCCGGTGAAGAACCGAGTTCCTCTGTCGTTGCCAATTGTCTATCCAGGTTTCCATTAACGTATGTCCTAATATAGCCATCCTCTTGAGAATAGACACCGGCAATATGATACCAAACATTTTCCATGAGTTCTGTGCCGCCATTAACATTTCTGTTGAGAGTAGCCAAGTTGCTGGAGGATCGAATCTCAAATTCAACTTTGTTGTTACTAAATATACTCATCTTAAAACCGCCGTCGGTACCATTCTGGTTGCCGCCAATTTTTTGGTCAATATTCAGATTAGTAATTTTTATCCAGGCTGTTAATGAAACTTCATCTGAAATATTCAGGTTTTGATTTACGCCACAATCGAGAAAATCGCCAGATCCATCGAACTCAACGGCATCTCCATTATATCCAGCTACCCACTGTGGATTGCCTACAAATTTGCCATGATTGCCATAGCCGGAATTGTCGAGGGCAATTGTGCCATAACCCTCATCAAACTTCCACCAGCCAATAAGGCTGAGATCAGTCAAGGTGACAGCGGGTAGAGTTATAAAGCTCCAGACGTCGCCTTTATGCGTTGTGACGGCATCAAGCTCATCGACTCGCCAAAAGTAAGTCTTATCCGGCTCAAGGGTATCGAGAGGATAGATTGTAGTTGCCTGTGGGATTCCTCCTGTTACATTATTAATATCGTCAAAATTGTCACCAAAATACACGGTGTGCAATTTCGCATCGACGCCCGGCGTCCAGATAAGATCCACGTTCAGGTCAACAAACTCGGCGCCATCAGGTGGGGTGGGCTCATAAGCGATTTTGGGTGGAATAGTGAAGCTCCAGACAGCACCTTTGTGTGTCATAGTACCATTGGCCTCAACTTCATCTATGCGCCAGTAATAAGTCGTTTCAGAAACAAGGCCTTCAGGTAAAAGAAATCCTGGAAAACCGACAACAAAAGATGAGTGGGTCTGGTTGCCCTGGAACGTGCCTTCGGTGCCGAGGTTCACATTATCAAAATTATCACCGAAATACACATCGTGTGAAGCTGCCGTATCTCCCGGTGTCCAGAGAAGGTTCGCCCATGTATCATTATGATATGCACCGTCAGTTGGAGATGGGTTGTAGGGGTTCGGTGTCATCCCTAACAGTTCAACTTCGGATATCTGCACGCTATTGACAGAGCCGCCTACCGGGCCTCGAATGGCCGTGAATAAAAGTTGATAGTGATCGTATGGTATGTCATTATCAAACCTAATTTCCGTTTCGTTTATTGTGAAACGCGGCCATTCTGCCGGCTGGCTGAAATCTACGATATCGCCACCGGCAATCAGCCTATAAGGCCCATTGATGCTGATATTAGAACCATAGAGTTCAAATTCAATTGGATCACGGCCTGGTACGTCATTAGCTGTAGTGAAAGTCAGTCCCGTAACAATGCTCTGGCTGCTTGATGGTGTAACTCGGAAACCAGCGCCACCGGTCCCCGGATCGGGCTCAAAATCTCCTTTGAAATGCAGGTACTTTGTCGATGTGTTATCATCAATAGCCAGGGGAGGGGCTTCATTGTCGGGCCAATCTGAATCGTTTGGAACTCCAATGACTATGTCTCCCGGTTTTGTGATATCAACAGGAGCGGCAATTGTAATTGTATTCAATAATAAAATTGAGAGAATAATAACAATAGTAAATAATTTGGAATACATAATAATTTTCCTACTAACTGAATTAAAGCAGTATTGGAGGCTTCTTTATGCTTTAAAATATATTCGTTTTTTTCGATAAGCATCAAGAAGCCGCGTTTACGGGATTGGCAAATTGATATTCAAAATACCTTACGAGTTGATGCTGCCTCCTTCCACCGAAGGTCATCTTAATCAAT
>CAZIAN010000344.1:0-5853 GCA_964537355.1 uncultured Pirellulales bacterium
CACGACGCGGCCGAAAATATCGGAACGATATATCTTAATGGCGAGGAAAGGCTGAGCGGCGACTGGGATTTGCCTGCCGGGAATTTCAGCAATCTAAGGAGCGGTATTGGTGTGGTTAATACGGCGGACGGACTTGGCACCTTTAACGGAGCACTGGATGAAGTGATGATCTTTCAAGTGCCTTTGTCGCAGGATGAGATTCTGGCAGCTATGGAAGGCAGTGGAGCGGGATTTCCTTTAGCGAAATCTCCTAATCCGTCCGATGGGATCCTCCACGAGGACACATGGGTAAATCTTTCTTGGCGGGCTGGAGATTTTGCCGTATCGCATGATGTGTATATCGGCGATAATTTTGATGATGTGGACAGCTGCGCCGAAGGCACCTTCGTGGGTAGCCAAGAAGGAACATTTATTGTTGTCGGATTCCCTGGATTCCCCTATCCAGATGGACTTGTTCCAGGTACAACTTACTACTGGCGAATTGATGAAGTCAATGACGCCGAGCCGAACAGTCCATGGAATGGCAACGTCTGGAGCTTTAGTATTCCTCCCAGGACTGCATACTTTCCCGAACCGGCTGATGCCACCGAGTCTGTAGACCTGGATGTCACTCTTAGTTGGACAGAGGGTTTCGGTTCAAAGTTACATACAGTTTATTTCGGCGATAATTTTGATGATGTTAATAATGCGGCGGGCGGCCAGGCTCAGGGAACTGTCACCTATAGTCCCGGTACACTTGAGTTGGCCAAAACTTACTTCTGGCGGGTCGATGAGTTTGATATTATCGAAACGTATAAAGGCAACGTCTGGAGCTTTACAACCGAAGGTGCTGTTACAGCACTTGACCCAGCTAATGGTGCTGTGGATGTTACACAGACACCGATTCTGACCTGGGCACCGGGATTTGGTGCTTCACATGAAGTCTATTTTGGTGCCGATGCAACCTCTCTCGAGTTAAAAGGCAGCGGCAACCTCGGTTCCGAGAGCTATGAACCCGGACAGCTTGAGTGGGATACTACATACTACTGGCGTGTTGATGAGGCCAATAACGCAAACGCTGACAGCCCTTGGACAGGCCCGCTCTGGAGCTTTACTACGGCCAACTTCCTTATCATTGATGATTTTGAGTCTTACAATGACCTTGACCCCGCCGACCCGGCCAGCAACAGGATTTTCAATGTTTGGTTGGACGGATTCGACAATCCAGCAACAAATGGTTCTGTTGTTGGCAATGCTAATGCTCCATTTGCCGAGCAGACTATCGTTCATGGCGGTTTGCAATCGATGCCGATGGCCTACGACAACGCAGTTGGCAAATCTGAGGCGACTTTGACATTGACTTCTAATCGTGACTGGACAGTAAATGGTGTCGATAAACTGACGATTTGGTACAGAGGTGATGCGGCTAATTCTGCTGAGACTATGTATGTTACGCTAAACGGCAGTGCTGGTGTCGATAACGATAATCCTGATGCAGCACAGGCGGCTGGCTGGACCGAGTGGAATATCCCCTTGCAGGCATTTGCTGACCAGGGCGTGAATCTTGCCAATGTAACTTCTATTACTCTTGGCCTTGGTAACAGGAGTAATCCGGTTGCCGGCGGTACTGGTATGATGTACTTCGACGACATTCGCCTATATCCACCGGCACCGTAAATGACAATTAACTATATCGTTGATATTACAGATTTGTATTAACTCGGGGCTTATACTCATTGATTCGGTATAGGCCCCTTTGTCTTAGAGCAATATATAGAAACTTAGGGCATATAGATTGCATTGCCACGGTTGGTTTTGTTATAATGTGCAAAGCAAATAAAGAGATGCAGCGCATCAAATTCAAATGAAACTTTGGCCGAGGAAAACTTGTTCTAAAAGACTAAGGATACCCATCATGCTGAAGTTAAAAGGTTTTACATTAATAGAACTGTTGGTCGTCATTGCCATTGTTGCCATATTGATGGCTATTTTGATGCCGGCACTTCGACGGGTGCGGGAACAGGCCCGCATGTTGGGATGTTCTGCCAATCTCCGGCAGTGGGTGCTGGTTCTAAATACCTATTGCGCCGATAACGATGGATTTTTTTTCTCCGGAGTCAACGAACTCGGACACTGGTGGCCTTGCCAACTTAGTGAGGATCTGAAGAATTGGAGAAAGAACAAAATCTGGTTCTGCCCGACCGCCACGAAACCAATCATCGACGAGTTCGGCAACAACAGCCAGACATTCAACATCGATCGGGCCTGGGGCATCTTCACAGGCACTCAGGGCGCTTATTCCTGCGGAGAAAATGGGATCTCCGGCAGCTACGGTCTTAATAGCTACTTGATCCCTATCCCATCCGATTCCAGCTATGTGCGCAATATCCCCGTCTCATATGGTTACCGCAAATTCCTTGAAGTCCCCCATGGCGCCAGAGTACCTGTGCTCATGGATGGTCTGCGCTTTGACCTTTTTCCTATAGAAACGGACGGTCCGCCAGAGAATGAATATGACGCCTGGAACGGGGAAAGCAGAATGAAGCGGGTCTGCATCAATCGACACCGCGGCGCCATTTGCAGTTCATTTGCAGACGGCTCAGTACGTAAGGTGCCTCTCAAGGAACTTTGGACCTTTAAGTGGCACAGACAATTCCAAACCAACGGTCCTTGGACTCTTGCTGGCGGTGTGACTGCGGAACTTTGGCCGGATTGGATTAGGCCCTATCCCGATTTCTGATTTTTGACCCTGTATCCCAAGTGCTAATGACGAGTGATTCTGCATCAGACCACCTCAAGACTGTTGAGATATGAATGAGATTCAGGTACCACCATCTTATGAATGAGTGTGCTTGGGTGGGTGAAAATAATAAGTCGACCGATCTACGGTCCTTCTGGCTTGATATTGATGTTGAATCTGTTATAGTGTAAAGTCATCGATGTCGATTCTATCGAATTGAGTGTGTTACACTTATGAGTTGAATCCATCGGATTATGAATGTGGGCCCATTGGGATATGGCCACGGTACAAAACACTTGAGGTGTTTTAGATGAGCGAATTTCGGTCTCAACGTGATTTGATTAACCTTGGCAGCACATTGATTGCCTTGATATGCGCGATCTGGTTAACCGGATGCCAGCATTATCGTCCTGAACCGCTGAGTTCCACCGCGGTTGAAAAGGCGCTCGCCCCTCCACCCATGAAGGTGCTTCGGGTGGAGGCGAGCCAATTGCATCATCCGATTCTCAAATCCGTTTTGATCGGTGACGGTGAAGGATTGTCACCCGATGCGGCTGCCGTGCTGGCGGTGCTCGTCAATCCCAATCTCCGGGCCGTGCGCGATCAGCGCGGTCTGGCGGATGCCCAGTTGCTTCAGGCGGGCCTTTTGCCTAACCCGCAGTTCGTTGCCTCGTTTGACAAGCCGGTGTTTGGCAACGTGGTGGGAACGGTCAATGCGTACGGTCTGGGCCTGAGTTGGGACGTGCAACAGTTGCTTACCCGCGGAGCGCGAAAGCAGGCTGCTTACCAGCATCGCGCGGCAGTGGATCTGGATGTTGCCTGGCAGGAATGGCAGTTGGCCGAGGCCGCCAAAACAGCGGTGTTTCAATTGGCGAATCTGGACGCCAAAAGCATGCTCGTAGGTGAAATGGAAGATCGCTTGCGTGAGAACCTTGATTTGATTCGTCATGCCTTGCAGTCAAGGTTAGTGACCGAACTGGACTTGGCGGCGGCCGAAACGGCAAGCAACCAGGCCCATGCCAATTTTCTGGCACTGCAAAAACAATCCGCGTTGCAACGGCTGGAATTAAACCGCTTGATCGGCTTGCCCGCTGAAACCCCGATCAAGTTGAGATCCGACATCACGCTCGCGACGCACTGGGAAGAGGCTTCTCCCGAATCGTTTTTGCAGGAACTCGAAAACCGGCGGTTAGATCTGGTGGCCCTGCGCCGGGGTTACGAGAGCCAGGAGGCTATTGTGCGGGCGGCGATTCTCGCGCAATTCCCCCGTCTCAACCTCGGGGCCAATCGCACGCTGGACTCGGGAAATGTCGGCACCATGGGCGGTGCCTCCACGCTGGACCTCCCGTTGTTCGACCGAAACCAGGGGGGCATCGCCCTGGAGCGTGCTACTCGTCAGCAGTTGTTCGACGAATACACCGCTCGTGTTTTTGAAGCCCGTGCCGAAATCGCCCGTTTGCTGACCGAAGCCCGGAATCTCCAGCAGGAGATTGAAACCGCCCGCGCCGCGGAGCCCGGTCTCGAGCGGCTTGTGACCACCTATCGTCAAGCCGTCAACGCCGGACAGGCCGACGTGTTGAGTTATTATTCCGCCTGGAATAACCTGACCCAGAAACGAATTGATGTGCTGGTGTTTGAACAGCAATTGATGCAAACCCGCATAGCGCTCGAACTAGCCAGTGGCTGCTACCAGGCGACCATAGCGCCAGGCACCGACACCGCACCGGCACTGAACAAGGATCGCATGAAATGAAGCATAGAAAATGGATTGTACTCGTGCTGCTGGCAGGCGGCCTGATCTTCGTCACTTACGAGATCACCCGCCGCGAAAGCCCAACGGCACCGTCGAAAGAAGCCGCAACGTTGGACCTGGGGGCGGTCGCCAGCGTGCAGGTCACGCCGTTAAGGCGAGGCCATATAGAGGAAACGCTGTCCGCCTTTGGCTCGGTGGTGGCGGCACCGGGCGAGGTGGAGATATTCAGCGTCCCGTTCGAGTGCCGCGTCCGCCGGATACTCGTCACCGCAGGCATGGAGATCGCCACCAACACGCCGCTGGTGGAACTGGAACCCAGTCCCGACACCCAGCTTCAATTCGATCAGACTCGCATCGAGCGGGACAGCGCGGCGGAAACCCAGAAGTTTGTGGAGCAACGCTTGGAATTGAAGCTGGCCACACAACAGGAACTGCTGCTGGCACAGCAACAACTTCGCAATGCCGAAGCCCGCCTGCAGAGTATGAAGGATCGCGGGATTGACGGCTTGCGGGTGATCCGCTCCGGTTCGCCAGGCGTGGTCAGTCTGGTTGCCGTCCAACCCGGTCAGATCGTTGTAGCCGGGGCCGTCCTGGTGGAAACGATCGGTCGCAACAAGATCATCGTGCGCCTTGGGGTCGAAAATGAAGACGTGGTTCATCTGACGAATGGACAGACGGTTCGTCTGTTGCGGGTGAACACGCCCGGGCAGCCTCCCATCGAAGGACGCATCCACACGATCAGCCACCAGGTTAACCCAGCCACGCGTTTGGTGGACATGTTTGTTCTGCCCTCACCGGATGCCCAACTGCTGCTCAATGAATACGTGGAGGGCCAGATCGTGACCGCGGCGCACGACACCTTGATCGTACCCCGAGCAGCGGTAGTGCCCGAGGGCGACCAGTTCGTGCTCTACACGGTGACTGGAAACCACGCGGTGAGGCACGCTGTGAGTGTTGGTCTGGAGAATGCGCATGAACTTGAAGTCAAAGCTGACGGTCTTGCGGAGGGTCAACCGGTGGTGGTTCTTGGCAACAGCCAACTTGTGGACGGCATGGCTGTAAAAGTGGAGTCCAACCGATGAAATTCACCGATTGGGTGCAATCGCACCATCGCTCCATTTTGTTTTTGCTGGCGGCCTTTGGGCTTGCGGGATTTACCAGCAGCCTGAATATGCCAGTGTCCTTGTTCCCGCAAGTTAGTTTTCCCCGCCTGGTCGTCAGCCTGGATGCCGGCGACCGTCCTGCCGAACGGATGGCTATCGAAGTGACGTGGCCGGTTGAGGAGGCCGTCCGCGCGGTTCCCGCCGTGCGCAACCTGCGATCGACCACCAGTCGCGGCAGCGCCGAGATATCCATCAATTTCGAGTGGGGCACTGATATG
>CAZIAN010000345.1:0-5846 GCA_964537355.1 uncultured Pirellulales bacterium
TGGGATTTTCGGCAAGAGATTGAATAAGTTTGATGATTCTTTGCAGGTCTTTCTTAGGGATATCTTCCAGCTCTTTTGCGGCGGATTTTTCGATAGTTATTCTATATTTTGCCATTTTTCCTGAGCTTCTTCAAAACATCCTCAAACGGCAGGCTTGGCTCTTTCCTGCGCTGCTCGAATGCCGCAAGGTCAATAGAATCCTCCGCCAAAGAAAATTTAATCGCCTCCTGAACCAGCTCCGACATGGAGAGTTCCGTTTGGGCTGCTTTTATGCGTAATGCGCGATGCAAATCAGAATCCAGATAAACTGTAGTTCTTTTTGTATTAGCTTTCATATTATCACCTCGTTAGTAACATCATAACATTATAACGTCATGATGTCAAGATGTCATTAATATTTTTTTCATAATTTATCATTTTTACCGGTCCATCGAAGCGGGAAGATATTTTAAATGGCCACTGGAGTCCTCGAAGGCGTCATTTTTTCCTTGATTCGCAGTCTGAAAAGGTGTATAATTATTTTATATTTAGCGGCCTGGCTAGCGCTGAAAGGAGAAGGGTGTACAATTCCTTTTAGTCTGCTTTTTATAGGTCCTGTAACGGCATTGAATTGATGTAATGTGCGCCTGAAGTGTTCATAAGGATGTGCAGACTTCGGTTTTTATCGGTCCTTATAGATGAACTTTATCACCTTTGCAACGAGCTATATTCGTTTTTTGGGTTAACTTAGCGAAGGCTTGTACCGATATATTAACGGAAATTGTGCGGTATTAAGACGAGGAAAGGAAATCCTGCTAAATGATTTTCTACCCGTTTTTTTACCTGAAGGTGTGAAAGGGTATATACGATGAAAAAAATCCTGACTATCTCGCTTGTTTTGCTGGTATTTAGCTCCTTAGGCTGCGAGAGCATGAAGAGTTTCTTTAAGCCGAAAGAGGGGGAGCCGGAATCAAAGCAGCCTGAAAAGTTCTTTTGGGATAGCAGCCACGAACCCATAGCTATAGCTCCTATCAATGCGGTGCCTGCTCCGGCGGGTGGCTTGCCTGTTCGGGCAGATGGACCTGTTTCCAGTGATGGCAGGCAACTGGTAGTTCTCAGTCAGTCCGACATGGCTGTGGTATCGAAGGTCTATCCATGGCCGGAATGCGGGATTGTTCGATTGGACAAGACCGTGCCGAGAGAAGTCGAACTAAACAGGTCGTTTGATTATTTCATCTCAGTTACAAACCTGACGGAAACGGTACTTACCGATATTGTGGTAAACGAAGAGCTTTCACGTGGTTTCGAATTCACAAGGTCAAATCCGGCTGCGAGAAAAGATATGGATAAACTTGTGTGGGAGATAAAATCGCTTGGACCGAAAGCCAGCAAGCGAATTACAGTTTCCGGCGTGGCTACGAGCGCCGAATCCCTTGAACATTGCACAACTGTTATTACACCAATCATCCCGGCTTGTGTTCCCATAAGAATCGTTCAACCCAGATTAGAGTTGGCGAGGGTAGCCCCGGATGAGGCATTACTCTGTGAAGCGATTCCGGTTGTATTCGTGGTGACCAATTCAGGAACGGGATCAGCACAAGACGTCAAAATCGTTGACAATCTCCCCCTTGGATTGCGGACAACTGACGGCAAGAGCAAATTAGTTTTGGATGTAGGCATATTGGCCGAAGGTCAGTCGCGGCAATTCTCGGCTGAACTGCGGGCGGCTAAGACGGGCAGATATACGAGCAAAGCAGTAGCCACCTCGTCTACAGGCCTGAGAGCGGAATCCGCGGAAACTACTACGAATGTAAGTCTGCCTTTACTGGCAATTGAAAACAACGGTCCAGGAAAACATTACCTCGGTCGAAAGGTAACTTACGAAATAACAGTTGCCAATAAGTCGGATATACCGGCGAAAAATACTATTGTAGAAGATACTGTTCCGAATGGGGCTACCTCTATAGAAGCAGATGAGGGCGCAAAGCTTTCCGGTTCAAAATTGATCTGGGAGTTCGGTACTCTTGCGCCGAATAGCATCAAAAACGTACGTGTTTCCTATATTCCGACAGAGCCCGGTATGCAAACAAACAGCGCAACCGTGACTGCATACTGTTCGGAGGCTGTAACTGCTTCTGTGCAGACTATGGTAACGGGCATTTCCGCAGTGTCGCTGGAAGTTGTTGACGTCGAAGACCCGGTCAAAGTCGGCTCACAAACGACATACGTAATCAGTGTTACGAACCAGGGATCTGCTGCCGCCACAAATATCCGCATCAATTGTCTTTTGGAAGGTAATGTTCAATATGTTTCCTCAGCGGGCGCAACTGCCGGTTCGATAGATGGACAGATGGTGAATTTCTACCCGTTAAGCAGTCTTGAGCCAAAGGCCAGAGCCGCCTGGCGGGTGGTCGTCGCAGCCGTAAAGACCGGGGATGTACGCTTCAAAGCTGTTATGAATGTTGACCAGCTTACGCGTCCGGTTGAAGAAACGGAATCTACGCATATTTACGAGTAGTTACGATTTAAAATATGGCGCCACGGCGTTATTCGCGTCGTGGTGCCCTCTTGAAAAATTCCCTTTATTTGCATTTTGGTTCTGCATTTTCTTATTTATCCTCCAATTAAAAATTGGCTGTTTTTTCCTTGATTAGTGCTAAAAAGGTGGTTAGATAAATATTATTTATTATATATATCAGCCGGTATTAGTTTTCAGGAGGTTTAAGATGCGAGTGATAGAACTTTTGGACAAGTCGGCGGTTAATTATGAGATTACCGAACACTCACCTTCTTTTACGGCGCAGCAGATGGCCTCTGCCGAGCACGAGCCGGGAAAATACGTAGCAAAACCGGTTATCGTCAAAGCCGACGGTAAATACATTATGTGCGTGCTTTCAGCGTGTTGCAAGATTGATTTAGGCGCCTTGAAAAGCAAAATGGGCGCTAAATCAGTTGAGTTGGCCCGGGAAGAAGAAATCGGCGCGATATTTGACGATTGTGAGCTGGGAGCCGAGCCGCCATTCGGCAATCTGTATGACTTGCCTACTATTATGGACAAGGCCCTGGAAAAGGACGACCATATAACGTTCCAGGCCGGCACGCATGACAAAGCGATACGGATGGATATGGTTGATTACCGAAAGCTCGCAGAGCCTAAGGTGCTTGAATTCAGCTATCATATGACGTCGTGATTGCAGCCTGTCAGGGCGGATATAAAAAAGCCCCCGGGTCGTAGAACCCGGGAGCTGAACACTCTTAGAGTTTGATAGTGAATTTAAGAGGTTTCCTCATCAATCCAGCCGAGAAGCTCCTTCAGGTCGTCGAGAGTGATATCACCCATGTGAGCGATTCGGAAAGTTTCTTCTTTGAGCTTGCCGTAGCCGTTCCCGAAAATTGTATTGTGCTTTTGCTGTATTTTATTGATGGTTTCGGCGACATTGATACCTCGTGTATTCTTGACTGTTGTAAGTGTATCTGAGGCGTACTTTTCGTCACAGAACAGGTCATAATTATTTTTGGCCCATCCCCTTACAAAATCAGCCATTTGTTGATGTCTTTCCCAGACCATGTCCATGCCTTCTTTAAGCAGTTTTTCACACTGGTAGTTCAAAGCCATAATATGAGGAACATTCGGCGTCGTGGGCGTTTGGTTTTTAGCCGCCATTTTTGCGAAAGCCTGGAAGTCGAAGTAGTAACCTCTGTTGGGTACATTATTGCTTTTTTCCAGGGCTCTGTTGCTAACCGCGGCCACAGCCAGACCCGGCGGAATTGCAAACGCCTTCTGGACAGAGGCGAATACTACGTCCCAGCCAAGCTCGTCAAAGTGCAAAGGCAGCCCAACCATCGCACTAACAGCATCGACGAAGACAAGTACATCCGGATATTTTTCTTTCATCATTTTGCTGATATCATAGACTGGATTTGTCAGGCCTGTGCTCGTTTCGTTATAAACGAGGGTAACAGCGGCGTACTTACCCGTAGCGAGTTTCTCATCAATCATCTCAGGCAAAGTAGGTGTGCCCCATTCGACTTTAAGCTCATCTACGTTTTTGCCGCAGCTCCTGGCCACTCCGGCCCATTTATCGCTGAAGGCCCCGCAGCAGGTGGCCAGAACAGTTTCGTCAGGACCAACACAGTTGCGAGCAGCGGCTTCCCAGATTCCTGAGGCCGAGGACGTAGAGAGAAAAATATTCTGGTCGGTGAAGAGGATTTTTTTAAGCATATCGACTGTTTCGCCGTGCAGTTGAGCATACTCTTTGCCGCGATGTCCAAGCGTCGGCCGTGCGAGTTGCTGCAGAACGTCTTCGTTGACCTTTACCGGTCCCGGAATGAATAATCTTGGTGGGTTTTTCCAATCTGCCATATCATCTACTCTCTTCTTTCTTTCATTCCCGCCCCGCCTCGAAAGTACGGGATAAACTCTGGCGGGAATTTATACTATTTTTATTAATGAGTCCCTGCTTTCGCAGGGATGACGGTTTAATTAGTTTTACAATTTTTGAATCGTTAAGCCTGTAAATATTTTCGGATAAAAGTACGTTGATTTCTGAGGCATTCTTTCCCCTGCATCAGTTACCAGTTTTAATTGCTGCATCTTTACCGGATTCATAAAAAATGCCGCCTGTTTATGCCCTGCGTCAACCTGAGAGATTGACTCATCAATTGCATTGGGAGTATCTTTCATATATTGAAGGTTTTCGCCTTTGGCCAACCTTTCTTCGTCAATACCCAATATTTTTTCAAGGATAAGCTTATGAAGAATAGAGACATCGAGTGTCCTCCATGCCGGGCTCATATCAGGTACTACCGGATCCATCGCCTGCTTGTCTCTCAGGACAGCAACGTAAAAAGCATTGTTTGAGCCGTAGATGCCAAATGCGTTTTTATCATTATCGTGTCCGGCCTTCATTTGCTCGAGCATCTTTTGCCTTGCATCCATTTTGCTCTCGGGAGAATCAAACTTAAGCTCGGTAAGCTCGAAGTTTTCTTTAAGCTCAGTAATAAGTTTTTCAAAACTGAAGTTTTCGAGATTGCCTGCAAGCCGGTGTGTGGCTAAAACTATAAGCCCTTTATGGGAAATATTAGCAAAGGCGAGCATTTGATACTTCGCTGCCGGCTGGTCGCTTTCTTTGGAATAAGCCAAACCTGTCGTATAACGGTGATGTCCGTCTGCGATGACGCAGCTTTTGTCGTTCATCATTTTCACAATTTGCTGGATATCTTCTTCGGTGGTTATTGCAAAAAGACGATGACGTGCATTTTGTTCGTCAACAAAGTTGATAAGCGGCTCGGTTGCGGCGACCTGTTCTATGATTTTGTCTGCGATTTCCTGCTCATCTTCATAGAGCAGAAAGACTAGGCCGAAATCGGCTGTTGTTGCTTTTTTGAGACTGAGTCTATCGAGCATTGGCTTTTTGAGGATTTGTTCGTGGGGCCTGACGACTTCTCCGAATTCTTCGAGCCTGGCCAAAGCTATAAAGGACAGACGCTGAAATTGTATTCCCCCCAGCTCGAAGTCCTGGACATAAGCATAGATAGTCTCAGCGGCATCCTCCTTTAATGCTCCTTCATTTATCCAGTTATTGAGATAGCCGGCGGCCCTTGTATATTGATTATTGTCCCCGTTATCAGAGGCGTTCGTCTTTCCTTTGATTATGCGAACAATATTATATTCGTTCTTATTATAAAGCTGCTCCTGCTGAACGTCGTTGATAACGTCATAAGGAGGAGCGATACAACTGCCGAGATCGCCGACAACCGCCTTATCAAACCTAAATGCCTTGAAGGGCTTAATTTGCATATTCATTTCTCGTATTCGAAATCAGGATTAATTTATCTCTTTAAGACAGCTTGAGATTACAAAAACA
>CAZIAN010000346.1:0-5830 GCA_964537355.1 uncultured Pirellulales bacterium
TAGTTATTACTTTCAAAGACAAAAAGCGGCAGCCTATAGTTTTACAGGTCAGCAATATTAGAAACAAGGCGCAGCTATTGGAGAGAGTGCGTGCCAAGCTTGTGATAGACCATAAAGTGAGAAACACCTTCAGGCCACAGCCTGAGCCGCAAAATCCTACATAAATATAGCGTTATGACAAACTCATACTGAATACTTAACATCACGATAGACTTTTCAACAAGACTTTTCGTTAGCGTCTTTATTTCAAATAACTGAGTTGAACCAGTTTTTTCATCTGGCGTATTTAAAGATGTTCGATTATACTTATCTACATTTGAAGGGAATGCTATGAAGTCCGATGATACGAAATCTACTGAGAAGGAAAGAGACGAAGCTGCTGTCGAGCAGCTTAGGCAGCTTACACGGAAGTTGTGCTCCAATGATATTACGACTGCCAGGCTCGCCGCTCATAATCTGTCGTGGATGCAGGAAGATGGCCTGGCTATACTCACAGAGACATTAATGGGCAACTACTCAAGGACAACAAAGAAAGCGGCGGCCTACGGACTGCGGAGTATGAAGGGCAGGATGAAGAAACTTGCTTTGGGGGTTCTTGAGCAGGGACTCAGGCATCGTGATCGAACTACCAAAGCTGCATGTATTAAAGCTCTCTCTCTTATGAAAGGGGGTACTCCTAAAAAAGAAGTCTCTCAGTCAAAGTCTCAATCATCCAGGCCCGATATAAGGGAAATTAAAAACAGACGTAATAGAAACACGGAAGATAAGAGATCTTCCAGCAGGTAAATATTATCTTAGCCTCTGCAATCGGTTAAAGCTTTATTTCATTTCGCTTATTGCAAACACTGCCTCATTAGTCAGCCAAGAAATGAGGTTTTCCCAATCAGCTTTTACAAAAGAATGATTATCTTCAATGCCCCTTGAATTGTGCCATCCATGGAGCTTCTACTTCCCAGTTTGGACAGGGAGCATTGATATTGAAGTTCCTGGCCCATTTGACATGCCACAGGTCCTTGAGCCAAACCTTCCTTGCCGAATAGTCCAGAAAGATACCGTTTACGCCCTGTTGATGTCTATTGATGCAGAAGCGGTTTATGGAATTTGTGTGAGGATCGAAACGTTCGCCGTCATAGCTCGGGGGCGTATCGTCATTCTCCGGCCCTGCGCACCAAAACCAGCAATCCAGAAATAATGGAATGTTGTTGCCGCCTTTGACATTGACTGAGCCCCAGTAGTCTTTAGCGGCCTGGCCGTAAAGAGGGTCTTCCGCGGCGACATAGAGCCAGTGGTTGATCCCATAACTGCCCCACGTACCGGCCGGCTCATATGTACCGGATGGTCGTGAGCCGGTTACACCAACCTTGCCCCATGATATAAATGTATTGCCACCTACCCCAAGTGTGCCGGTGCCTCCGGGCGGGTAAATCGGATTGGCGATTTTTATCGCCATCGGACAGACGCGTACCTTGTCATCTCGATAGTAGTAGTCGTACATGACATTTATCCAACGTCCGGAGCCGCTTGTGCGTTTTGGGAAAAAACCGTTGTTGTCGCCTGTGTACATGGCAAAGATCGTGCCCCATTGCCTGAGGTTCGACAGGCAGGCAACTGCCCTTGCCTGTTCCCTTGTACGCTGCAACGCCGGCATCAATATCGCCATCAATAATGCAATAATAGCTATAACGACTAAAAGTTCTATGAGAGTAAAGCCGTTTCGTCCGCGCATGACGTTTACCTTTCCTTTCAAAAAGACTAATTTCGCTTATATGGTAATCAGGCGTAATTATACCAAACTGGGCCGCAGTTGGGCAAGATATTTATGCTGTCTAAACCGAACGGGGGTGTCAGACGGTGTTAAATGATATTTATGAAAACAAATCTTTTCTCTCGAAGACTATTCCATAATTTCTGCTTGATTTGAAACATCTTTTTGCCGATATGACATTAGTAGTTACTGATAGTTCGTAAAAGAAAGGCTGATAAAAGTGGACAAGCAGAGTGTGACCGAACATGTTTTTCATAGGCCGTCTTCAGAACGTTTCTCCATTGCAGGAAGGATAAAAAGCTTCAGATATGCAATCCAGGGTATCCTCCTGATGGTCAAGTCTCAGCACAACGCATGGCTCCACGCCACAGCATCTATTCTTGTTATGGCTGTAGCTGCTTTCTTTCGCCTTTCCCCCCATGAGTGGTGCTGGATGGTTATCGCGATAATGGCTGTTTGGACAGCGGAGGCATTGAATACTGCCCTTGAATTTTTGGCCGATGTGGCATCTCCCGAATTTCATCCTCTTGTGGAAAAGGCCAAAGATGTGGCCGCCGGCGCCGTGCTGATTTCCGCCGGTGGCTCTGTGATAATTGCACTGCTGATTCTTGGGCCCTATGTTCTCAGATTTGTGGGCCTGGTCAAATAGCATTTTTGAAAAATACTTCCTTAAACAATAGAAAACACTTCATCTTCTCACAACCACTTTTTCCTGGCCTGAAAAATAGAAACTATGGCCCACCTTATTCCAGTTATATGAACTGTTTTGCTGTCCTATTCTTTTTTGGGAATTTGAGGAATCAGCCAGGCCAGAAAAGCATCGGCGCTTCTGGTTTGTATAAAAATCTTGCCCGGTCCGGTTAGCTCGCATACTAAACCTTCGCCGCTGAAAAGCGTTGATTTCAACCCCCCTACTCTTTTGACACTGTATCGGACTCCTTCGGCAAACGCCACCATGTGGCCGGTATCAACGATATATTTTTGGCCGGCTTCAAGGTCGATCTCGTGAATAGCTCCATAACTCGACAGAAATACGCTACCGGTGCCGGTCATCTTCAGAAGAAACAAACCTTCTCTTGAGAAAAATGTCTTGGCTCCGCCCCATTTGGTATCTACCTGGATATCCGGCGCCGATGCAATATAGGCTCCGGATTGTGCGTAAAAACTTTGCCCTTTCAGTTCCAGAGCATGGATATCACCCGGAAGCGTCGGTGCAAAGGTTACTTCTCCGGAGTCGGCTGCCATAAAAGTATTCACAAAGAAGCTCTCACCCCCTAAGACGCTTCTCTTTAAGGCTCCGAATATGCCTCCCTTGGCGGCGGTCTTGATTTCTATACTACTTGACATGCTGACCATTGCTCCTGCTTCGGCACTAACAGCTTCTCCCTGTCTGAGTCTTATCTTCAGTAAAGAATAAGAAGGACGATAAAGGACTTCATGCTCCATTTGTCAAAACTCCTTTCTCTTGAACTATATTTGTGGTTTGCGGACACTGTATGGCATTCTACTGTGAAACACGGCCCTGGTCAAAGTGTTGTTCTCTGCCAGAAACTATCGGTATCCTCAAACGGATTTTTTCTGGAAAATCCCAGAATAAGCTCCTGGAGATATCGAAACTCGTGATGTGCTGTTAGCTAATGTTAGAATGCTTCTGTTAAGATTTGATCTAGTGTGCATGTGGCTACGCAGATTGAAGTGTCTGCTGCACCGTAGTAGATTTTCATTTCACCGTCATCGTCCATGACCGCTCCGCATGCGAAACAGACGTTGCCGACATCACCGATACGCTCATATTCTTCTCTCGGCGAAAGGATTGGGCGGCTGGTGCGTTTTATGACTTTTGATGGGTAATCCAGGTCAAGAAGTACTGCGCCGATTCTGTAAATCGGACCGGCGGATGTCATTTTTACCCCGTGATAAATCTCAAGCCAGCCCTCGTCTGTTTCTATCGGAGTAACCGAAGCTCCGACTCTAAATTCGTCCCAGAAACCTTCATGAGGTTTGATTACCTCTTCTGAGCATCCCCAGTTGATAAGGTCTGGTGAATAGGAGACCCAGATGCATCCCTTGTCAAGACCGATTGGCCTGTCGAATCTTGTGTACCTTCCCCTTATTTTTCTTGGAAAGAGTAGTCCGTCCTTGTTGCCCGGTTCTGAAATCAGTGCTATACGTTCGTAGTTAACGTAGTCGGTTGTTTTAGCTAAAGCGATGCGCGACCCGCAGTCCCCTACGGCCGTATAGACAACGTAGCATGTATCTTCAAGAATGGTCACCCTCGGGTCTTCGATTCCTTTTGTCTCGTACAGGGCGAAAGGCCCCTCTTGGGCGGGCAGCATTACGGGTTTTTCATCGATGGTAAAATTAAGACCGTCTGTGCTCCTTGCCAAAGCAAAAAATGAGTAGCCATGCTGGCCTTCAATCCGAAGCAGAAGATATACTCCGTCTTCAGCTACGATGGGAGCGCCGTTGAATACTGTGTTGGCTCGGAAAGGAATGTCCTCCATTGTAATCGCGGGATTGCCCTCCCATCGCTGTAAAAGATCACTTGCCGGACACATGGTCTTTTTCATTTAATACTCCACTTTGCTTTCGAAACAGTTTTCCACTATTTTTTCTATTTTTGTTGTCCCGATGCATATACAACTGTTTGCTGCACCGTAGAAGATTTTCAAATTGCCGTCACTGTCGGCAAGAGCACCGGTTGGAAAAACAAGGTTTGGAACGTCACCGATTCTTTCGTAGTTCTCACGAGGTGACAGGATTGGGATGTTAGTCCTTCCTACGATTTCCGTTGGCTCTTGCCTGTTGAGGATAACAGCACCGATCCGGTAGATGGGACCGGCCGGAGTGTCCTTTACTCCGTAGTAGAGCACGAGCCAGCCCTGGTCGATTTCCATCGGAGTTGCTCCTGCTCCAATTCGGCTCTCGTCCCAAAAACCTCCTCTCGGAGAGATGACGAGTTCTGACCCGCCCCAGTGTAAAAGGTCATCACTGTAGGTCACCCATATACTGCCGTCGCTGGGTCTTTCCAGCCGGGCGTATCGTCCTTTTATCTTAGCAGGAAATAGCACACCGGCCTTTGTGTCCGGCTCCGAGATTAATCCAATACGCTCTACGCTCCTGAAATCTTTTGTTCTGGCAAGTGCGAGTCTGTAACCGTAGTTGCCGAATGCATTGTAAAGGATGTAATAGACGCCATCGAGGAATGTCACTCTTCCGTCCAGCACACCTCTCGATTCATGACGTTTGTACTTGTGCTCGGCGGACTGATTCAAAAATGGTTTACTTTCTACTTTGTAAATTCCGTCAGAAGTTGGCCGGGCCAGATGGATAGCTCGGTGGCCTGTAAGATGTTCGATGGTCACCAGAAGAAGAACTTCTCCACGGAAATAAACCACACCGGCATTGTGTATGTCGGCACAATTAAAATCCAGATCATTAATGCCGATGAGAGGATTTTGCTCCCACCTGTGCACTATGTCTCGACCGCAACGTTTCGTCAGCAGATTACTGCTATTCATAATCATTTGATAAAACTCCAACCCTCTCCAGATTTGAGATTTAACTTCTTACCCTGACTGAACATATCGACCCGAACGGGCAAGTACTTTCCTTCTCACTTAAAGTAAAGAATTATTATTTTTCTCTTTGCAGCAGAACCTGAGCAAGATGCCTTTTCGGTGTCTGCGTGACTGTTTTTTTGAATTGTTTACCTGCAAGCGACTCATAGAATAGGATTTTCGCCGCTTATGGGACGAAGAATTTGATTGTTTTATAGGCTTGAATGAATAGTTGAGTTGTTTTTGATGTACTTTTCATCTCTTCGACATATAATCACTCCGACATTGACCGGCCGGCTTGCTCTGGATTTGCTTCGTCGAGCCGGATTGGAAGGTTATTATATGTGGTTATTGACTGATGGATATGAACTTCTCGGCCATAAAGGCCGTATAGAAACTTATATTACAATTGATAAATTAGCATGTGTTTGAAGCTAAAAGTAAGGTGTATTGCTTATTTAATAATGCCGTATGGGGTTGTATAGACAGCATCCTGTCTGAATTC
>CAZIAN010000347.1:0-5825 GCA_964537355.1 uncultured Pirellulales bacterium
TATTATATCATGATAAACAATTCCGAGTCTTACATCGATCTTTCTATTATTATTGTCAACTATAATACAAAGAAAAAATTAGATAAATGTCTTTATTCTCTATATAACAATATCAGCAAAATTTCCTTTGAAGTCATCGTCTCAGATAATCATTCTTTGGACGACAGCCTAAAGATGCTTGAAAAGAATTACCCTAAAGTAAGCTTGATTAAAAATGAAAGGAATCTGGGTTTTGCTAAGGCTAATAATAAAGCACTATCTATTGTAAAGGGTAAGTACATCCTTTTGCTAAACAGCGATACAATAGTTCCGAAATTATCAATCAGTAATATGATTGACTTCCTGCGAAATCACAAAGAAGTTGGGGCTGTCGGAGCAAAGATGCTATATCCCGATCATACCACTCAAAGAACTGCCAGAAGGTTTCCCAATCCAATGGCATTTTTCTTTGGTAGAAAGTCAATATTAACTATATTAATCCCGGAAAACAGATTCTCCAAAAGATACATGATGTATGACCAGGAACAACAAGAAGATCCCTATGAAGTGGACTGGGTATCCGGGGCGGGATTAATGGTAAAAAAAGAAGTCGTAGAGCAAGTCGGCCTTTTAGATGAAAGATTTTTTATATATTGGGAGGACGCAGACTGGTGTTTTAGAATAAAACAGCAGGGATGGAAGATCTTTTGTATCCCAACCGCTCCAATAATCCATCACGAAGGCGGTAGCAGCAATAATTGTAAGTTAAAACTAATCATACACTTTCACAAAAGCGTTTTTTTATTTTATCGTAAGCACTACATAAAATCCAATCTTAACCCGATGTGTGTTATAGCTGCTGTGGGTTTAAGCTTTAGGGCATTGATCCTGTGCACAATCAATATCTTAAGCACTACTGGGAAAAGACTGGCTGGGCAAAACCACGGAAAGCTAAAATGAAGATTGTATAGTTGACCGGTAATACCAAGTCTGATTATTAATTGCGCCAAGCATATTCAGGAAAGCAAACTGATTTGACTTTTTCCTTATCAAAAGAGCAGCTTTTTTACCACGCATCAACCGTAGCAAGCGAAGAGTATCATAATCGGCATAAATTCTATTGGTCCAATGACACTGAACTCTTATAAAAGAATCTCATGAAAAAATTATTAAATATATTGGCCTGCCCTGTTTGCAAGCAACCCGTGGAACTCAACAAAGAACACAGTAAATTACTTTGTACCTCATGCCATCAGCAATATAAGATAAAAGATAACATACCCATGATGCTGGATGAGGAAAGTGAAAAAGAATTAAAGGATTATATAAATTCATCAGATGGGCAGAATATGGTGAAAGAGTATGGCAAAAAAGGACTTTTTCTAAAAATATACAAGACTGCTATTAAGATAACGGGGGGCAGCAATTTCCACACACCTGTCAAAAAAAGACTTCAAAGCATTATTAATTCAACAGGAGAGAACGGCTTTGTGCTGGAAATCGGTTCAGGCAACCACAGACTGGATGAAAAGGTTATCAACTTTGATATATGTCATTTTAAAAACGTAGATGTTGTGGGCAATGGATCCAAACTTCCTTTTCAGAATGAGTCAATTCATGCTATAATGCTTCTTGCCGTTCTGGAACACACACGACAGCCTCAAAAAGTTATTGATGAGTGCTATAGAGTTTTAAAGAAAGATGGAATTATCTATGCAGAAGTCCCTTTTGTATTTAGGTATCATTCTTATCCAACAGATTTTTGGAGATTTTCACTACAGGGGGTAGATGAGCTGTTTCACAAATTCAGTAAACAGGACGTTGGTGTATGTGTCGGCCCAAGCTCTGGCCTCCTGACATTCCTAACGCATTATGCAACTCTATTTTCTTTTTCCAATAATTTCATTATCAATCGCTTAATAAAAGGTTTGGCATTTTGTTTTCTGTTTCCTTTAAAATTTTTGGACTTATTATTAGTTAAGAACCAGAGAGCTCATGAATTGGCTGCCGGCATTTATTTTATGGGTGAAAAGAAATGATTTCTTTTGTAAGACATTCAACGATAAGGTATTGTCTGTCCGCCTTTCGCCAAACAGACAGCGTAGCTCGAAAGCAGATTCTGTTTTATGAAAGAGGTAAAAATCTATGAAAAAAAGAGCATTGATTACCGGCATTACCGGCCAGGATGGTTCCTATCTGGCCGAATTCTTGCTTACAAAGGGCTACGAGGTGCATGGCATTATTCGGAGAGTGGCGCTTGAGGATCCTGAGCATAGGTTACTGCGAATACAGCACCTCCAGGGTAAGGTTCAATTACATGCTGCTTCACTGGAAAGTCACCCGAGCATATTCAAAGTAATAAGTACGATAAAACCACATGAATGCTATCACCTTGCAGCACAAAGCTTTGTGGCTTATTCGTTCGAGGACGAGTTTTCAACTTTGAACACCAATATCAATGGAACTCACTATGTCTTGTCAAGTATCAAAGAATGTGCGCCAAAATGCCGATTTTACTTTGCAGCTTCCAGCGAAATGTTTGGGAACACAGACATGGTACCACAAAATGAAACCTCCAGACTTCGACCAAGGTCGGCTTACGGAATTTCTAAAGTGGCAGGCTATCATCTCACCAGGAACTACCGTGAGGCCTATGGTATAAAAGCCTGGTGTGGAATGCTTTACAACCACGAGTCGCCAAGGAGAGGGCATGAATTCGTTACTCGGAAAATTAGCATGCATGCTGCGAAAATAAAGCTGGGTTTGACCAATGAAATTTATTTGGGAAACCTTGATGCAAAAAGAGACTGGGGACATGCCAGGGAATATGTCAAGGCAATGTGGCTCATGCTCCAACAAGATAGGCCTTCAGATTATGTGATTGCAACTGGACAATCACATTCCGTGAGGGACTTTTTGAATACTGCATTTTCGCACGTAGGCCTTAACTATCGCGACTATATTAAAAGTAAGCCGGAGCTTATCAGGCCCGCAGATATACAAATCCTTGTTGGTGATAGTAGCAAAGCAAAGCGTGAACTCGACTGGAAGTATAACGTTTCATTTACAGAGCTTGTCCAGGAAATGGTTGATGCGGACCTGCAATTAATAAAAGAAACGTTAAAGAGCAACAATCACTAAAAAAGGAGCCGCTCAAATAGGTGGCTGCCTGAATTATAAATAATAGCATCTTCTATCACGCTGCCAACATACACATCCGAAACGGCACGTTCGATGATATTTTGTGTTCTTTTGCCTTTTATGATTCATTGGCATAGTGCATGATTCGAAGTGTCATGTTCTTGTTTCGACTTAATCTGAAAAATGCACATCAGCAAAATCCATATATCGCTGCCAGTCGTATTCGGTCAGATCATGACCGCCCGAACGAACATGATAACCGATGGAGCCTTTTTGAACAGGCTGGTCAAGGCCCGGCATTTGTCTAGCGCCCAATCCCCTCAAACCCAGCAAACGGTAAACACCACCGGCATATCTGCACGATAAAAACTCGCCTCGTGGATCGGCCCATAAGTCCTTGTCGGCACTGGCCACATAAACAGGGCGAGGCGCCATTAGTGCAATAAGCATATGCTGATCAACCGGCAGGTCGTCCTCTTTCCCGTTGTATTGTTTGAAATTCTCGCAGAACCAGTGTGGAAAGCTATTATTGATACGCTCAACGGTTTCTCCGAAACGTCGCCGGCTCAGTGCCGCCCCGCCGCAGCCGGAGTCGTTGGAAATAACAAAAGCGAAACGCTCGTCCCTCGCCCCCGCCCAAAGGGATGTCTTGCCCAAACGCGAATGCCCCAATACCGCAACACGCCTGTTATCAATATCATCGTCGCTCTCGAAGTAATCCATAGCGCGGCTCAAACCCCACGCCCATGCGCCGATTGAACCCCACGCGTCGGATGCACGTTCACCGTCGATTAGTTTATCGAAAACCGGGTGTACGCCGTTCTTAAAACCATCATGAAAATCCGGGTCGATATCACCATAATAAATTGTTGCCAGGCCATATCCCCTCTTTAGAATCTTCTCAAGAGGAAATCTCGAACTGCTCCGGCCTCGAGACTCTTCAGTTGCCCTGTTCTTGACCACTCCCTTGCTTCCGGATCGCATCCACGTTTCAGAAAGCTTGATGGCTGGATCCGAATGGATGGTATGATTGCCGCCAAAGTTCAGTAGAACAAAGGTCGGAACAGGCTTTTTGGCGGCATTAGGCAAATAGATAAGGATATCCATTTTGGGCCCGTCTTTGGTACCGGTAAAGTTCACGGTTACCTGCTTGCGAGTTGCCAAACCACCCAGTGCTTTCCGCTCAAGGTCAAAGACCTCGAATGTCATATTCTCCGGCCTGGCTATCGGCGCACGGCCATAGACATATTTTCGAAAGAGTTCGAGTATTTCAGGACGGCGTTTCGTACCCCAGGTTTGTGCGTCGGTTACTTTGGTCCCGTCGGAGAGCACTAACGGATTGGGCAAAGTGTATTTCGGAACTTTTTGCTCGGAATAGTTGGTTTCGGATCGCCGGCTCGTAAGCTCCTTAATTAAATCAGGCGAGGCCTTCCAGCTCTTGCTCGCTGCGTTACCGAAAGCAAAGTTACAGGTTATAAAAGAAACAATAGCCAAAACAATAAAATACGTTACGAGTGATTTTCTGCTGAACATATTAAAACCTCCAATTTCTTATTTCGATTTATCAATTGTAATCAATCTTATTGCAGCCGGTCAACAAAAAAGCAAAAGTGTTTAGGGATTTTGGTAAGCTAAAATTCTAAGGAGCCTCTGAAAGGGATTAAAATAGTTGAACTTTTGAAATAAACTTAGTAGCATAGCACCCTCGAAGGTTTAGGGATGTTGCAAAGCAGTGAAATACGAGAATTCCAGGCTCAATAAAAAGTGTATATTTCTAAAATATAAAGCGTTTATAAATATTGAGTAGTTTGGCCGAAAACAGCCACTGTGAAAATATTCAGTAACTAAACAAAAGGGATTCTTTAATGATATTTGTATGGTTTATCTACGGCCTGGCATTTTTCGTCCTTGGCCTGGTGATTCTTGTTTACCCCAAAAAGCCAAGCGTATTCAAATTAGCCGATGATATATGGTTAATCGCAGCCTTCGGTCTTTTACACGGCACAAACGAATGGCTTGATATGTTCATCGCTATTGGAAAGCCGTTTCCTCTCGATACACTTAAAATAATTCACCTTGTCACTCTTGTAGGCTCATTTCTTTTTTTACTTCGATTCGGCACAAAAGTTATTTCCGAGAAAATAAAGAAGTACCGCTTCATTCAAGTCCTTCCTATCGTTTTCCTCGCTATCTGGGTAATAATTATCGTTATATGCAAACAGCGGCTGTTATTGGGAGATATCTTTGCACGTTATCTGCTTTGTGTACCCGGTACGCTTCTAACTGCACTCGGACTTTCCCTGCAAATCCCTCAATTTAAGGAAACAAAATTACCGGCTGCTACGAGAAATCTGAGATTAGCCGTAATAGCTTTTATTCTTTACACAGTCTTTGCCGGATTGGTTGTCAAAGAAGCCGCGTTCTTCCCTGCAAGTTTTCTAAATTACACACTTTTTAAAAGCATACTTAATGTCCCGGTCCAGATATTCAGAGCTGTCTGTGCAGTCATTCTTGCATACAGCATCACAAATTTGCTAAGTATATTCCGATGGGAAACTCGGGAAATCCTGCGCAAAAGCGAACTCCGTTGCAGCACAATAACCTCTGCATCGCCTATTCTTTTATTCGTACTGAATCGCCATTCCGTTATTACATTTATTCAGGGCAAAGGCTTCGAGCTTCTCGGTCTCGAATCAGAGGAAATC
>CAZIAN010000348.1:0-5796 GCA_964537355.1 uncultured Pirellulales bacterium
TTAGCTGCCATGAGAAGAGAGGATGGGTTTATGTCAAAGAAGATTCTTTGCAGCCGTAATACTTATCTACTGTTTTTAGTATTAAGTGTCGGAAGTCTTGTTTTGGCGTTAGACAAAGGTAGATCCTCGCTTCCCAGGAAGGATTCTCATACGCCAGAGGTCATGGCATCAGACTGGATGTGGCCGAAGAGATTGGGCTCACCGGTTAATACGTCTCGCCCCGAGGACGCCATCGAGATTTCTCCAGATGGTAAGAGGCTCTTTTTTATGTATGCAAAAGATCTTCTTGAAAACATGAGCCCCAAGGAAATGCTTTCACGACCCAATGGGACATACGTTGCAACCCGTATTGGTGGCCCAACTGATTTTAGTAAACCCGTATTCTACGACCTAGGAAAAGGAACAAGTCTATCGTTGGATGGAGAACTTAGCTTCAGCCCTGATGGTACCACGGTGTATTTTCATTCGAATAGAGCAGAGAATACAGGACGCCAGCAACATCCACCGAAAGATGACCCAGTTGATATTTATGTTGCAGATATTGTCAACGGTGTACCCACTCCAGCACGCAACCTCGGTCCTCCTGTCAATTCGGCATATCCCGATGGAGAACATGCCATTCATCCAGATGGTGTCACTCTATATTTCACTTCATCCAGACCCGGTGGTCTGGGGAAAAACGACATCTGGATGTCGAAACAGGACGGCAAATCATGGAGTAAACCAGTCAACCTTGGAACCCCCATTAATTCGGGCAGGAACGAACTGCAACCCGCTTTTACATCTGATGGAGAAACCATGTACTTCTCATCGGATCGCAATCCTGGCATAGGAATGGCTATCTATCGGTCCAAGAGAATAGGGAATTCCTGGACTAAGCCCGGACTGGTCATGAAGGGCATCGTAGGAGAGCCTAGCATTACGGCGGATGGGAAGTATCTTTATTTTGTGCACATACTGACCGATGCCAACGGGGTCTTTGATGCCGATGTGTGGGTTTCAGAACGAAAACCTTCAGAATAGACCGCCAAGGCATTCCTGGAGATAGTCAATAGCTTTGTAGAGTTCCTTGTCGATTCAATAGGCCAGGTAAGCGGCGAGTGTAATCCATAATTTCTGTTTCATAGTCCGGATACACTACGAAATCCTCATTCAACAGGCAATCACTTTCATCTGTGACGACCTTATGTTACTGTCGTAGAAGGATTCATGTGAGAAGAATATTTACACCGCACGCCTGTCGGCGATAGGTCAACGCCGCTGCCAGGAAACACGACCAGACAAACAACAGACGGCTCAGTTCCATTGCGCTGTTAAAGCCAATTGCCGGAACGGCTCGAACAACGACCGAAGCCAGGACTATAAGAAAAAACAGCATAGCCGTCACAGCCGTCGTCAAATGCAGAATATAGTCCAGCAGTTTGTTGAATCTGCGTATCAAATAATCACCTGAGTTTCGTATTGATGGCTGCAACAATTACAATCAAATTCTATTTCTCAAAGAACGTTGTAACGCTTCTGGCCGGGGCTTCAAAGACAATCTGATTATCCTTAAGTTCGAACGTTCCAATTATCTTATACCGACCCTCTGCGTCGGTTGTACGAAAGGCCTCAAAACTGCTGCCGTTTGATCCTGTGACCTTTAGATTAACCTTTTTAGCATAGCGACCGATATTAACTACAATGGCAGAATCAGGATTTTCTGTGCCGTTTTGAGCAAAACCTATAACGGCAATCTCTGAGTCCATTGCCATTGTCCGAGCCACCGCCATTCCTGGCTGGCCGGCCCGGCATATCTGCTTGTAGTAGTAATAGCCTCGCGTTACCTTATAGGTTCTGTCTTCCGATACGGTAAACGCATTGCCGGGATTGGGATCGCCGCCAATCCATTTGAGCGGACGCTGGATACAAGCCCAGGGAGTAATGGCATTGACCTTGGCGGTATAGATGTTGCCGTGCATCTCTTTGATGTTGGTTGCATCCATCTTGCTCCAGCTCGTGGATGTTACCCAGGCATGCAGGTCCGGCCGCTTGGCACGCAATGTATCAATGCCTACGCTTCGATGCTCGCCAAACCATCGCCCATAATTGCCGCTGTAAAAACCATGGGATGTAACCAGACCCAGGTTTTTAAGAGCGGTCTGGTCGTCGGCGATAGCATCGGCATATCCCCACCAGCTAAAGCGATACCAATTGCTGCACTCGCCGGGCGTAATTCCCACGTCCCTCAGGCCAGCCATGTCCATCATCGGACGCATGTTCTTAAGGAAATCCACTACCTGCTCTGGAGACCAGAACATGTTATAGTCATGTCCTTTACCAATGTTGCCGGACTTGCCGTCAACAGGCCATCGCATCCAGTCCTCGCCTTCGTTATGTAGCGATATGTACTTGACGGGAAATCCTTCGTGCTCACGAAGCCACTTTACCCAGTCAATCATATAATTTGCCAGATCTTTCTTTCGTTGCGGATCGAGGTCTCGGCCTCGTAGGAACTTCTGCTTCGTAGCCCATGCCGGCGGGCCGTATAGCGTTGTGATGATGGTTAAATCATCGCCGCGGGCCCGAGTCTTGCTGAGCCCTTCCCGCACGAAATACCGCATCCACTTAGTCGTCTTCTCATGGTCAAACGGCCCGCCCGGCTCGGCTTGATGAAACGGATCGTAGAACATTTTTACAATACTCGGCTTAAGGCCGTCATCACCGAATATCAGATCAACTATCTCCTGCCGCTTTTTCTCGCTTAAAATACTGAAACCGCCGTACTCCTGAGGATCCTTATCGTAGTCAATGGTCTGTGCTACCTCAACATAATTGACCCCGAATCCATCCCATTCGTGTAGCCTTTTTGTAAAATCTACTTCCGCTCTGACCGCGGTGAAGTCAAGATCGGCCGCTCTAACTGTAAGACCGGAAAGAATTGAAATCAACACTGCGATTACTGTCAAAAGAATGTGTTTGTGCATTTTAATGTCCTTTCTCGATAGTGTCTTTTTCTGATTCATTAGGTCTCAGTTTTTATCTACATATGCAATAAAATAACTCAACATCAATTCGGTTTCAATCTTTACTATAAAGTAATTCCCGCAGGAGTGTCTGACAGGATTCTGACTAATTTGTTAGAGGCCGGCTAACCTGTAGACTTTAGATTCTTCAACCACAGCAGTCTATATGGGTAAAGTAACCTCTTTCAAGAAATAGAAAACACACTAATTTTCTGGGGTGAGTAGACCGAGAGAATTTCACCCTCGGCCCCTCCGAGAACCGGACGTGAACCTCTCAGCTCATCCAGTTCCTATCATTCAACCAAATGGAAATACTCCAAGTCGCCAATGGACGAACAAGTCCCGATGCGCATGAGCATAACGTGTGCAGCAGTGCTGGCTTCAGAGTGGAGCAACTCTTGGCCCAATGCAATTAGACAAATTTCGGGGCTAAAAACCTTCACTTTCGTTATGGCTGACCATTCACCTTTCCTTGAGCGTTGCATATCTCGTTACCTTAATATACATCAAGTTCAGTTCTGGCCCGGTGGCTTACCTTTAACCAGGCTGTATTGTCCAGTTGATTCACAACAGCTTAACTTGATGCACACTCCATTTTGACACCACAAATGCCAAATTTAATAGTTAACGGAAGCACCAAATCCCAAATATTTGCATACAAAACGAAGATTTTTTTTCTTATTGGATTAAGTAAACGGCGAGAAATAAATCTATCAATGATATAATTCTTTTTGGGATATAAAAGAGCCGGCAACTTCCCCAGATTTCCCCTATATATCCCAGACATGAGGTCATCAGAGAAACAAATTCCACTGAGCTGATTTGGCTTGACTTTTCATGACTGCAGTATCATATTAAGGTGGTTTCACGAGAGTTGGCAATTGTAAGTTAATCCTTGTAAATTGACAAGGATGGAATTTTCGAGATGGACAGGAGGACATTTGATTGCTTTTGTCCCCAGCCTTGACCTGGTTTTTGTCCAAATGACAGACCGTTCCGGCAGTGAATATCTTTTCGAAGACTACCTGCGGAGAGCATGTACAGCTGTGTTTACAAAGTAAACTGCATGGAGACTGATATATGAGACCAATAGATAAATCCGTCCGTTTCTTGTTATCTGTCATGCTGATTGCCGTCTATTGTACCCTGGAAGTGTATGCGGATGAGGATAAGGATTTTTCGTTTCCGGCGGCAGGGCCGGAGCAAGTCGGAATGAATCAGGCCAAATTAGAGCAAGCCAAACGCTATGCGCAGTCAGCCGGCGGCTCGGGGATGGTCGTGCGACACGGCAGGGTCGTGTTGCGCTGGGGCGATCAGAAGAAGCGCTACGATATTAAATCGGCGACTAAGTCGTTTGGCGCAACGATGCTCGGTGTCGCGATCAAGGACGGCAAGATCAAACTCGATGTCCCCGCACGGCAGTACCACCCGACCCTTGGCGTTCCACCACAGAGTAATGAGAAAACTGGTTGGCTGGACGAAATTACGATCCTGCACCTCGCCACGCAGACGGCTGGTTTCGAAAAGCCGGGTGGTTATGAAAAGCTCCTGTTCAAGCCCGGCACTCAATGGCACTACAGCGACGGCGGTCCCAACTGGTTAGCTGAGTGCATCACGCTCCAATACCGGCGGGACCTGGAAGAACTCATGTTCGAGCGCGTCTTCACGCCGCTGGGCATCACCCGCGATGATCTGCGGTGGCGAACGAACCAGTATCGAAAGCACGAGATCGAGGGGATTCCCCGTCGCGAGTTTGGCGCGGGCATCCATGCAAACGTTGAGGCATTGATGCGACTCGGGTATCTTTATCTGCACAAAGGACGTTGGAAGAACAAACAGATCCTTCCGAGGGAGTTTGTGGATATTGCCAGGCGGCCCATAAATGAGGTAGTCGGCTTGCCGGAGTGGTCTGATACGCACGGCAACGCCTCGGACCATTACAGCCTGCTCTGGTGGAACAATGCGGACGGCACATTGGAGAATGTTCCCCGTGATGCCTATTGGGCCTGGGGATTGTATGACAGTCTGATTGTGGTCATCCCCTCGCTCGACCTGGTAGTCGTCCGCGGGGGGGAGCGGGGCAGGCAGTTGCCGCGAGAGGATGGGGCCAACCACTATGACGTGCTGAAGCCGTTGCTGGAGCCTATCGCAGCGGCGGTGCTTGTGCCGGACAAGGTCAAAGTCGCTGCGGTTCAAATTAGCGGCTATGACAAATGGCTTAAAATCAAGGACGGTTGCAATCCTGTTGAGTCGGTTGTGAAGTATGTTGAAAGAGCGGCAAGAGATGGTGTACAACTTGTTGTTTTTCCTGAATACCATCTGGGTAGAATCTCTGTGCCGGGACCACAGACCCAAAAAATTTCCAAAGCGGCAGCAGAGAATAGTATTTATGTAATTGTTGGCTGTTGGGAAGTCTTTAAAGACGAATCATTTTCGAGTACGGCATTGCTATTCGGACGAGATGGCGACATTATCGGCAAATACTACAAGACACACGCAGCAGTGGATACTTATGATGAACTGCCTGCCTACTCAAAGCCGCCATCGGGAAAAGGTAAACAGTGGTTTATAGAAAATGACCCGGAATGGATAATGAAGAGAGGTAATAACCTGCCTGTATTTGACCTGGATTTTGGAAGGATCGGTATCCTTATCTGCTATGATGGCTATTTTTCAGAAACCTATAGCGTTCTTTCTCTAAAAGGCGCTGAAATCATTGTTTGGATTAATGGCAGGGGAGGTAGTATCCAGGATTATTATGTCAGGACCTTTATGGAACAAAACCTTGTCT
>CAZIAN010000349.1:0-5784 GCA_964537355.1 uncultured Pirellulales bacterium
CGGTACTCAGAAGGTAAAGAATTAACAACGGCCTTAAAGGATTTAGCCGATTGAAAAAATTATGGATGAAAAACATTTTGCTCCTTGCCTTGCCGCTGGTTGCCACTGCGGCGATGCTTACGGTGATTCAACCCCCGATTAGCTGGGCATCACTGGCGTGGGTCGCGTTCGTACCTTTCATTATCGCGTGTTCGCCGGACACAAAGCCCCGCCGCCTAATCCTGGTCAGCTACGTCATTTCACTTTTTTACTGGCTCGGCAATCTCTACTGGTTAGTGCCGGTAACTATTGCCGGCTGGATTGCTTTCTGCCTTTACACAGCTTTACTTTGGCCGATACTGGCGATGTTTCTACGATACTGCCGGGCAAAAAAAGTACCGTTATTTTTAGCCTCGGCCGTCCTGATTGTCGCCATCGAACGGATGCAGGGTTTCTTCCTGGGCAGATTTTTCTGGCGGTTTCTGGCACACAGCCAATACCAAAACATAACAATCATCCAGATAGTCGACATATTCGGAACCGCCGGTCTGTCGTTTCTGATAGCTATGGTCAACGGTATGCTGGCCGAACTGATAATTGCTGCCAGGCAAAAAAGCCTCTTTAAAATCGCCCTGCTGCTAAAGACCGCCATAGTTTGTCTCGCTGTAACCGGGACAATTATTTACGGTCGCTGGAGAATCAGCCAGGAAGAACAGTGCGTCGAGCCAGGCCCTTATATTGCTTCATTACAGTCGAACGTCCCTCAATCCGTCAAGAGGTCCTTTGAGTCCGGCCAGGAACTGTTCAATGGTTTAATGGAGAACAGCAAAGCCGCCGCCAAGAATCATCCCGACCTCATCATTTGGCCAGAAACAATGGTACAGGCAACACTAAATCCTGAAGTGCTTCGACTTCTAAAACCCACGGATCAGTGGAATACGTTAGACCAGGCACTGCGGGAACACGCCAAAGATAACGCTTTTGTTCTGGTCGGCGCATACGGCGGCCAAATAGCACTCCGGGAAAATTCAGATGTCTATTTCGCCAAGAGATTCAACTCAGCCTTCTTGTACACAAAAGACGGTGAAAAGGCCCCCCAGATATACAGCAAGATACACCTGGTTCCTTTTGGTGAGGTATTGCCATTAAGGAGAAGCATGTCATGGTTTTATGAACTGCTAATGAAAATCAAATTCATCCCTTACAATTTCGATTATTCGCTCGATCCCGGCACCGAATATACCGTTTTCGAAATGCCGGATCCGAATAATAAAACCCGGGACTACAAATTTAGTGTAATGATTTGCTATGAAGGCACCGTCCCGGAAATCGCCAGAAGGTTTGCTCTGGACAAACAGGGCACAAAACAAATCGACTGGCTTGTAAATATAAGTAACGACGGCTGGTTCGTTCGGTTCAAAGACGGAAAAGTCCTCCCAAGTGCGGAGCTGCCACAGCATGCAGCAACCTGCGCCTTCAGGGCAGTTGAAAACAGACTCCCCATCGTGCGAAGCGTCAACACCGGAATAAGCTGCTTTATCGACAGCGCCGGACGAATAAAAGACGGTTTTTTGGCCGGCACTCTACCTCCTGATGCTATGTCAAGAACCGGTATGCCCGGATGGATACTCGACAGAATATCCATTGACAAAAGAACAACTATTTTCAGCAAATATGGCCAATGGCTGGGTTTTTGCTGTGAACTTTGTCTTTTCCTGCCCATAATAATACCGCTTTCTGTAAGATTCTTAAGAAAAATCAAATACAGAACTCGCTCATTAGGACTGCCAAATGGAACATAATCGAAAAAAAAATGCGCCCGCCCTTATATTTTTGCTTGTAACTTGTCTGATAGTATTTGTCTTCGGTTGCGATGATTCCTTACAAACAACACCCGGCGATTTAAATGCCACCAACCTAAGTGCCTCCTGGTCAAAAGCTCTCCGAATCATCCAGGATGCTCTAATGGACAATGACCCGTTGGTCAGGGTTCACGCCATAGAAGTAGTCGCCTCAACAAGGCAGCTTAAACTAATGCCGCAGGTACAACGATTAATGCAGGACAATTATGTCCCCGTTAGATTCGCAGCCGCCCTGGCTGTTGGTGATTTAGAATACTCACCTGCGAAAAGGTCGCTAAATAAATTGCTCAAGGATAAAGATGCGAACGTAATAGTCGCCGCTGCTTACGCAATGGGAAAGCTCGGTTCTACTGAGCATTTGCAAATTCTTCGCAAAGCAGCGACCGACAGCGACCAGATGGTCAGGGCGAATGCCGTCTTGCTATTGGGCAAAAGTGGTGACCAAAGCTCCTTACAACTCCTCTGGAATACTATGCAGGACAAAAATTCGGATGACAAAGTCGCATATCAGTCGGCCGAAGCAATTGCGAGGCTGGGTGACAAGCGAATATTTTCAAAGCTTTGGACAATGCTGATAAGTGCTTACCATGACGTCAGGACAATGGGCGTAATAGCAATGGGCAAGCTCAAAACACCCGAAGCAAAAAATGCCTTGATTAAAATGCTCGACGACGATGTTCTGGAGGTCCGGCTGGTCGCCGCTGAACAGCTCGGACGCTTCAGGGACCCCATAGGAGAGCCGAAAGTCCTCGAAGTCTTCGAAAAAAATCTCACAAACGGACTGGATTTGCAGGCCGTCGAAAGAACTAATGTCTTAATAGCACTGGCAATCGGGCAAATTCGCACCCCTGCTCTGAAAAAATTTCTGCCCAAAATGCTTCGAAATGAGTCAATATTTGTGCGAATCGCCGCTGCCAAAGCCGTTTTTCAATGTCTAAAATAAAATATTAAACCCTGAAAATAATATGTTATCGGAACTAATACCCTCTATTTTTCATCGGTCATTTTAATTTGGGGTATTTATTAAAAATAACTTGACCTTTTGGTGCTTTAAGCGTAAAATTACACTATATAAATATACATTAGGGCTGGGAGCCCCGTTTTTATCTGCTTGAACCCATTTAGCTCGGATTCACAGATAGTAAGTAACCGGCGAAAGGGATGTTTCCCAAATCCCTTGATATTGTTTAGGGTGCCTCCACGTGAGGTAGGTGTAATGAAAAGAAAATACAAAGTTAACGAAAGGAGCCTGTTTTGAGCACGCTTACAAAGGTCTTAATAGTTCTGCTGACGATATCCTCTATTTTTCTCTGCGGCATTGTCGTAACTTATGTTTCTAATGCTGAAAATTACAGACAAATGTACAATAAACTAAAGGCCGATAAAAATGCCGCTGTGGAGAATGAGAAAAACGCCAAGAAACAGCTAAATTTGGCGATTGAGGAAGCCGGAAAGCGGGAACAGTTGCTGAAGGAAAATATTAACGCCCTTAAAATCCAGGTCGGCAAGTTGGAAACACAATTAGCAGAAGCTAAAAGAAAAGCCGACGAGGCCGTTGCACAGGAGAATACATGGAGAGATATTAACACGAAATTCTTAAGCACAAATGAGGATTTAAGAAAGCTCCTGGAAGACAAGCTCGCCGAGCTAAAGAGTGTTGATGCAAGAAGAATACAGGGCGACAAAGAGCTAAAAGAAACAACCGCTACGCTTATCCAGAAAATGGCTATCATAGATAGCCTGGAGAAGCAATCTAAACTGCTGCTCGAAGAAAAGACCGACCTGCAAAACCAATTAGGTACGCAACTACAGAAAACCGGCCAAACTGTCGCGACTCCAGTGACGGTTACCCCGCTACAAGAAACTGCCAGAGTAGCAATGCCCGCAGTGGATATCGGTCTCAATGGGTTGGTAACAACAGTGGATATGGAAAACTCTCTCGCAGAGATATCCATTGGCGGTGCAAATGGCGTCAAGCAGAATATGAAATTCCATGTAACTCGCGCCGACAAGTTTATTTGTGACATTGTTATCCTGGACGTCGAGCCTGAAAATGCTATCGGCACACTGGAGCTTATGGACGTTACAAAGGAACAGCCTAAGGCCGGTGACAATGTAAGTACGAATTTGTAGAAAAACACCTAACTTTATGAGGTTGATATATGAGTCCTAATGGGCAAGTTCGCGGCAAAAATATAACAATACCGGATAATGTCTATACGATCATTCTTGCTTTGGCGTTTTGTGCGGTTCTGGCTACTGCTGCTTATGTCGCTTACCAGTGCTCTCAGCAGTATGGCACAATTTTCAAAATACCAACGTAAATTTCAGTGTTGACAATACCGCTCTTTATTATATAAAAATAAACGGTCAGAAACTGTGATTTCCACAAGTGTCTGATTTGGAAATTAAGAAAGGAGTCGAAAGTGGTCCTGGACACAATCTTAGGATGGTTCAGTATGGATATGGGTATCGATCTTGGTACCTGTACTACTCTGGTTTGTGTCCGCGACAAAGGTATTGTCCTCAATGAGCCCTCCGTCGTTGCTGTTCGCAAAGGAACTAACATCGTTTTAAACAACGGTGAAGCTGTAGGTCTGGTTGCACGCGAAATGTTAGGTAAAACACCAGGCTCCATCAGCGCAATAAGACCTCTCAAAGACGGCGTAATCAGCGATTTCGAAATCACAGAGGCGATGTTAAGCTATTTTATCAGAAAAGTGCACGGCAGGGGCGGGCTTGTCAGACCCCGGGTTGTTATCGCCGTACCAAGTGGAATAACCGCTGTTGAAAGGCGAGCTGTAATAGACAGTGCCGAACGTGCCGGCGCACGCAGGGTCTATCTGGTCGATGAGCCGATGGCCGCCGGAATCGGTGCCGGACTGCCCATCACAGACCCAACTGCTTCTATGATTGTCGATATCGGAGGAGGAACAACAGAAGTAGCCATCATGTCTCTGGCCGATATCGCTACTGCCGAATCAATTCGAATCGGCGGCGATGATATGGATGAAGCGGTAATTAATCATCTCAAGAAAACTTACAACCTGCTTATCGGAGAAGCAAGAGCTGAAAAAGTCAAGATACAAATCGGCTCAGCCGCTCCGCTCGAAGAAGAATTGACGATGGAAATCGCCGGCAGAGACACTATCTCCGGCCTGCCCAGAAAAATCGTCATAACAAGTGAGGAAATAAGAGAGTCGCTGCGTGACCCCATCGCTACGATTATTGACACGGTCACCGAAACGCTCGAAAAGGCCGAGCCCGAATTGGCCGCAGACCTAATCGACAACGGAATACACATCTGCGGAGGCGGCTCATTGCTCAGAGGTATGGATACCGTCCTGGCAAACGCGACAGGACTGAAAGTTGAAACCGTTGATGATCCGCTAAGCTGTGTGGCACGCGGCACAAGCGTCTATCTTGAAAATCTGGAGTTGTGGAAGGATACGATGGACCATAACGAATATGGATGGGAATAACGTTTGGTCCTTTAACCGTAATGCGTATTTGCTGAACAATTAAATTTATACGCAGTGCGGCAAGTGCAATACTATAATGGCATGGAAGCATATTACAGTCTCCAGAAGAATGTTATTTATCTGGTTTATGTTAGCCGGATTTATTATCCTTCTCTCTCCGCAGAGTCTCACGAATAAATTCCAGTTCGCGTTTACTCGCGTTTTCCGCTGGCCGCTAAGCATTGGCAGAAGCATCTCACTTTCGACAGCCACAAGAGAGCCGCTGAGAGACAAAGACATGGTTTCCAGGGATGAGTTTGAAAGACTCTTAAACCATGTTGCAAATGTTACACAGCAGCGGAATGATGCACAGCTAAAATACCAAAAGATTTCCAAAATGCGCAATACCCCGGCATGGGAACGCGCGGGTTTTGTACAGGCTGATATCATTACAGTCTCTGCCGATAAACTGAAAGGTAAGC
>CAZIAN010000350.1:0-5770 GCA_964537355.1 uncultured Pirellulales bacterium
TCTGGTCGTTAGGTTTCCACGCCCATTGCCGGCAAATTGTCATACAGGTCTCCCATGGACGGTCGTTCTGGAATTTTCCGATTCTCTGTTCAGGTGTGTCGTGGTCACCGGGTAAACCAGCCCTGTTGTTTATGATAACATGCGGCTGAAGCCGGCGAATCATTCTGAAAAGATTCTCTGAATCCCAGTCTTCCGCCTTACCGCCAAGACCGTCAAACCAGATGATATCAATCTTGCCGTAGTTACTGCAAATATCACGAAGCTGGCCGTGCAAAAACTTAATATAGCGGGAATGATTTTCGGTCCGATAGTCAGGATGATGCCAATCGGGTGGAGAATAATAGTAGCCGAGTTTTAATCCGGCCTTGTGGCAGGCATCGGCCAATTCTTTTACCACATCGCGCTTAAATGGCGAGTTAGTAATCTTATACTCCGTCAATTTACTGTCAAACATTGAAAAACCGTCATGATGTTTGCTCGTGAACACGAGGTATTTCATACCGGCATCTTTGGCGGTTTTTATCCATTCGTCCGCATCGAACTTAACAGGATTGAATTGTTTATAGAGATTATCATAAATCTCTACCGGGATTGAGCCTGTAGATTTGTCCTTTCGTCCTCGCCGCTGCCCCCCACGGGACCAGCCGATTTCCGTACCTTTCAGACTAACCGGCCCCCAGTGAATAAACAGACCGAATTTCATTTCCCGCCACTGTTGTACGTCCTTTTTGTCAGCTTTCAAGAAATTTGCAGACTCTGTTGAATTCCCGGCATTAACCTGCTCAACAGAATAGACCAGCAACAAACAAAACACCAATCCCAGCCATACTATAAGTTTTCGTTGAATCAATTCATTGTTTAGCATTTTTCGGGCCCTTTCCATTTATAGAATATGTTTTTATATAAACGATAATATAACGCAAAAAGACAAAAAACAAAACTAATGTTTGTTTTATACGATAGACTTAGCAAAGCCTTATGTAATGAGGCTCGTTATTGTTTGATAATAGTGGTATGAGCGGCGTCGAACATTCTTACGCCGCCTGTATCCAATTGCAGGATGAGACCGTTCTCCGGGTCTATTCCAATGCAATTGCCGGAAAATTCCCGGCTGTCGTAGATAAGTTTAACTCTGTGGCCCAATTGAATGCTTAGGCTGTGCCATTGGTCTATCACTTTTTCGCCTTTTTGGGTCGCCGTTTCAAGCCAGTGTTCCATAGAAGTAAGCAATCGTTTTGCCAGTGAGATACGGTCAGTAATTGAGTGGTTTTCGATATCGATGCTTGTTGCAATTGGCTGTAGTTCAATAGGGAATGAGTCTTTTTTTTGGTGGCAGTTTATTCCAACGCCAATAATGCAGGTATTACCGCCCCCGTCTGTTTTTGATTCGAGCAGAATACCGGCTGCCTTTTTGCCGTTCAGCATTATATCGTTCGGCCATTTGATTTTCGCTTCGCCATTGGCTGATTTGCCTATGGCTTCAGCCACTGCCACCGCGCATGTCAGTGAAAGCAGCTCAGAATTTAGTTTGTTGTCGGTCAGAATAATTGAACAGAGAATGCTCTCAGAATATTTACTGTACCATTTGTTGTCCGCTCGACCTTTGCCGGAGGTCTGTTCTTCGGTGAAAATCACAAGGCCGTCACTTCCTTTGTTCTTTGCATATTCAGCGGCGATTTTCTGTGTACTTGATGTGCAATTATAAACGAGGATTTTCCCGCCGATGCGTTTGGTTCCCAGATTCGACTTTATCTTGTCGGGGTCAAGAAGGTCGGTTATCGGCATAACTTTTTTTACCTGTCAAGTCCAATATCAACAGCTTTGGCCGAATGAGTGATCGCGCCAACCGCGATTCGGTCAATACCACACTGGGCAATGGCTGAAACATTACTTAATGTAACGTTACCAGATGCCTCGAGTAACAGCTTTTTATTTCTGCCGCACATCTTATTTCGCATATCCACAGCGTGCTTTAACTGCCACTGGCCCATATTGTCGAGCAGCACAATATCAATGCCGGGAATTTTTAGCACGTAGTTGAGCTGGTCATCAACGTGATCAACCTCAACAGCAATGAATTTGACGCCTTTTAGTTTTCTGGCCTGGCAAATTATTTTCCGCAGCTTCGGCTGGAAATTCCTGCCCAACTGGGCCAGATGGTTATCTTTAATCAGAACACCGTCATAAAGCCCGAGCCGGTGATTATATCCCCCCCCGCAGCGAACTGCGTACTTTTCGAGGATTCGCCACCCTGGCATTGTTTTTCGAGTATCGTAAATTTTTGCTTTCGTGCCCTGAATAGCACGGACATACTTCCGAGTTGTAGTGGCTATTCCGCTGAGTCTCTGGAGAAAATTCAGCATAACCCGCTCTGCGGTGAGCATAGAACGTAAAGGCCCTTTTATTGCAGCAATTTTGCTCCCGACATGAGCCTGCTCGCCGTCATGGATAATTATTTTCAGCTTGAGCCTCTCATCATAGCACTTGAGAATCTCCTGAACTACCTCCACCCCGCTTACAACTATTTCCTCGCGTGAGATTATATTTGCTTTATCAACAATATTTTCTTTGAAAAGAAGTTCACTCGTCACATCCCCCCGTCCGAGGTCCTCATCGATGGCCATTTGGATAAGAGGCCGAACTTTTGTAATATTAAGTTTTCTCATATTATTTCTTTTCCTTCTACTATCAACTTCATGACGAAGGTGTTTTTTTCTTAAATCGCTTTTGTTTCTTTGTCGCCAAAAAGTCTCTTTTCTTTTTCTTTGAGTTGACCAGGACCAGTTCCGGCAGCTCTTTCAGCTCCCTAAGCTGGTCCCGCAGAAAAGCGGCCCGCTCAAAATCAAGACTCTGGGCCGCTTCAAGCATTTCCTTCTCAATTTGAGAAGCTAATTCCACCTTTTCATACTCTGAGTCACCGAAACGAACCGCCTCTCGGGCGGTCTGCCTTGCTTTTATCTGCTCGGTCAGACTTTTACGAATCTCCTTCTTTATTGTTTCGGGTGTAATGTTGTGCTCTTGGTTATATTCTAACTGGATTTTACGGCGTCTGTTCGTTTCGTCAATAGCTTTTTGCATCGATTGGGTAACTCTGTCCCCATACAAAAAGACTGAGGCATTGATATTTCGCGCGGTTCTGCCGATTGTTTGTATCAGAGAGGTCTGACTTCGTAAAAAACCTTCCTTATCGGCATCAAGGATTGCGACTGCTGAAACCTCCGGCAAATCCAGACCTTCCCTCAGCAGGTTTACTCCTACCAGTACTTCAAATTCGCCCTTGCGCAAATCCCGCAGTATCTCAATTCTTTCAAAAGTATCGATTTCACTGTGCAGATAACGGCATTTGAAACCTTTCTTTGCAATGAAACCGGACAGGTCCTCAGCCATCCTTTTTGTCAGCGTGGTAACGAGCGTCCGTTCGCCGACTTTGACCCGTTTTTCAACCTCGCCCAAAAGGTGCTGAATCTGATTTGCCGCCGGATACACATAGATTTCCGGATCCAGCAGTCCGGTCGGCCTGATGATTTGCTCGACAACTTCGTTATCACACTTTTCCATCTCAAACGGCGCAGGTGTAGCAGAAACAAAAATGACTTTAGCCCAGCTTTCCTGAAATTCCTCGAAACGCAGTGGCCTGTTATCTAACGCGCTGGGCAGTCTGAAGCCGTGCTCTACAAGGGTTTCTTTCCTGTGCCTGTCCCCCGCCCACATTGCCCGCAACTGTGGAATGGTAACGTGAGATTCGTCGATAAACAAAAGAAAATCTTCCGGAAAATAATCAATCAGAGTATAAGGTCTGGCACTGGGCTGCAGGCCCGCCAGATGCCGGGCGTAATTCTCTATCCCGCTGCAATAGCCGATTTCCTCCATCATTTCAATATCGTACATCGTCCGTGCCTGTAGCCGTTGGGCTTCAAGAAGCTTTCCCTGGCCTCTCAACTCAGCCAACCGCTGCTCAAGCTCGGTCTTTATACTCTCTACCGCAGAGCCTATTCTCTCAGACGGCATAATGTAATGCTGCGCCGGATATATAAATAGCTGATCTTCAACCGCGAGGATTTCAGTGGACACCGGGTTTATATAGCTTATCTTTTCTATTTCATCACCGAAAAATTCAACGCGGACGGCAAAAGATTCGTAAGAAGGATGAAGCTCTACTACATCACCGCGAACTCTGAATGTTCCTCTCTGAAAATCGATGTCATTTCTGGTGTACTGTATGTCGGCTAATTTGCCAAGCAGCTCATTTCTGTTACAGTTATCCCCTGTGCGAATGCCAACAACGCTGGCCTTATAATCTTCAGGCGAGCCAAGACCGAAAATGCAGGAGACGGACGCAACGATAATACAATCTTTCCTTGTTGAAAGACTGGTAGTTGTCGAAAGGCGGAGCCGATCAAGGTCATTATTTTTCGACGCGTCCTTTTCTATGTATATGTCCCGCTGGGGGATATATGCTTCGGGCTGATAATAATCATAGTAGCTGACAAAATATTCAACTGCGTTTTCCGGAAACAACTCCTTAAATTCCTCATAAAGCTGAGCGGCTAACGTCTTATTGTGAGAGACAATAAGGGCCGGCATATTATGTTGAGCGATGACATTTGCCATCGTGAAGGTTTTGCCGCTACCGGTCACGCCCATTAGGGTCTGACACTTTTTACCGCAGCGCAGTCCTTCTACGAGCCGTTCTATGGCTTGCGGCTGGTCACCGGCTGGATTATATTCATTGTTCAATCTAAATATGCTCATCTTAAAATACTATTTTAGCCTGTTATTACATAAAACTCACGTCTTTTTATTGCCAAATCCAATTAGGTAAGAATGTGGTTATTTCTGACGTTTAAAAGTGTGGAAATGTATTTTTCAACTTTTCTTATATTTTTTGTTTTTTTATCTTGAAATTCAGCTTTTAAGCTGGTAATATTTTATTAGAGGTTATCTAAGGAGAATCCGCATACTTCTGATTTTCAGAGTGTGTAATCCTACAAGGAGGCAGGGTAAAAGCACTTCAATGAGGAGTTGTGTTGTACGTTCTTATCTAATCCGTGCGTAATTGTACCGGTAACATTAGAAATCGGCACTTGATAACGCGTAAAAACAGAAGGAGGTAAGTTGTGAAAAGAACGGTGATACTATTAGGTATAGGTATTCTTTTAAGTTTGACCGTCTTTAGTAACTTAGCCGAAGCAAACGTAGCAGTTAGCAACATCAGCACATCTTTGTGGTCAAGAACACGTTATATGAACGAAGGCTGGCAGTTTACACCTAATAGCCCAATCAGTGTAACCCACTTAGGAATGTGGGATGATTTTTTTGCACCTGCTGTGGTTTTTGATCCGTCTGAAGTAACTTTAGGATTTGGCTATGAAATCCCAATCGGAATTTGGCGTGTCAGCGACCAGGCACTCTTGACTTCAACCACTCTTGGGCCGGGAATGATAAATCCGGCAATTGACGAATTCCGCTACGCCGAGATCACTCCAATTTCTCTGAGTTCCGGAGAGACATACGCGATTGGATTTCAATGGCCTGATAGTTTTGGAACATCCGAATTTGTGCAAAGACCGGAACCTGGTAACTTTCAGGTCGATCCATTTATCACAATTGGGCCGCGTGTATATAGCATTGATCCAGGATTTAGATTCCCGGATATAGTCGATATTGGATTTCCAGCTACAACATTTGGTCCCAATTTCCAGTTTACAACAACTCCCATCCCCGCACCGGGAGCTTTGCTGCTCGGCAGTATCGGAATTGGCCTGATCTC
>CAZIAN010000351.1:0-5694 GCA_964537355.1 uncultured Pirellulales bacterium
AGCCGGTCGATATTGGGCGTGCTGACCTCTTTCGGATGGTCGTAGCAGCTCGAATCCCCATAACCCTGGTCGTCGGATACAATCAGCACAATATTCGGCCGGCCTGCGGCTTTTCGATTTGCCCGTACCGGACGGACCTTACTGCCGATATACATGCCAGATACTGCCAGCATCGCCGAACGCAAAAACTCTCTTCGGGCCATAATGTTATTTTTCATTTCTTCCACAGTCATATTCTCCGAAAATTTTATCCGATTTTCCTAAGGGCAAATTACCTCCGTGCATTTGATATATCCTACTACTTTATTAACGTATTTTACAGGAATTTTTCGCAATTTCGTGTAACATAATTGCTTCTCGCGCAATTATACCCGTGACAATGGTTGGTACTATGGCAAAAGTTGTAGAGCGAATAGATGATGACTTGGTGTTCAGGGCCCGCACGCAGGCCAAAGCATTGGGCCGGCTGTACGAGATGTGCTATGAGCGCATCCTGGGATTCTGTGTGTATCGGCTCTTTAATAAAGAGATTGCCGAGGACGTAACTTCCGCGGTCTTTCTTGAAGTTGCTCGCGGTATCGGCGCCTTTAGAGGCCGAACTGTGAAAGATTTCCAAAGCTGGCTGTATGCCATAGCCGCCAACCAGGCAAATGCCTATATAAGAAAGACTACTCGGCGCAAAAAGCTGCTCGAAGAAGCGGCCGGCTCAATGACGTCCTTTGCCGCAGAGGGCACTGATAATTCACCCAACTGGCCGAAGCTTTATACGGCCATCCTGAAGCTGAAGACGCAGCATCAGACCATTGTCACACTCAGGTTTTTTGAAAACCTTCAATATGAACAGATAGCTAAAATTGTAGATGTAAAAGAAGCAACCTTGCGCGTCAGGTTACACAGAATACTTAACGAGCTGCGAAACCATTTGCAGACTGTTGATGACGGAGAGACGTAAAATGTTCAAAGACGAATCCGAATTCAAAAAAATTATAGACCGGCTGAATATCGACACCGAGCCGAATCAGAAGCACCAGGATGACCTGCGGGAACAAATGCTCCGCGTCTTTAACGAAGCTAAACAATCACAAAAACCAGCAACGCCGGATGGCGTTCTAAGGAGAATAATTATGAAAAATCCGATTACAAAACTCGCCGCCGCCGCGGCAATAGTAATAGGTGTTTTTGGATTAACGTTTTTCTTTGCCCAAACCAATAAAAGTATAGTTCTGGCTGATGTCCTTGAAAGAATTGAACAGACACGGGCCTTTATGTACAAGATGGAAATGACAATGACAGGTGATATGATGTCGCATATGCCGGCCAGAAAACAAGAGATACTAGGCACAACTATCATCTCAACCGAATACGGCATAAAATGGGAAATGAGTATAAACGATCCTAATACCGATAAAAAAGTGACAACGATAGCGTATATTCTTCCAGAACAAAAACTGATGCTTTCGATTATGCCCGGGCAGAAAAAGTACATGCGGATGGAATTAAATGATGATTTACTTGCCAGGATGAAAAAACAGAACAATGATCCACGGGAAATGATGAAGCAAATTCTGGCTTGTAAATATACCGAGCTTGGCCGCTCCAAGATTAACGGCATAGAAGTAGAGGGTTTTAAAACTACAGATCCTATGTTTTCGGCAGGAATGGCTGAGGACGTTGAAGTAAAGCTGTGGGTGGATGTCGAAACCTGGCTGCCGGTGCTCTGGGAAATAGATATGAAGATGAATGAGCAGATGGAGGTGCACGGTGTTATTTCCGATTTCCAGTGGGATATTCCAGTCGTTGCAAGTGATTTTGAGCCGGCTATACCTGCCGATTACACATCCCTGAAAGACGACGGCTACAAAATGCCGAGCATGAACGAAGAAACTGCTCTTGAAGGCTTGAAGTTCTTTGCCGAATTTATCGGGCGATATCCGAAAAAGGTTGACCTTATGAGTCTTGCCCAGGAGTTCCAAGCGATTAAAAACAGCAAAAACCTAACCGAAGCCGGTAAAAGACTGGATGAAGAAATGGGGCTGTTGACGAGGGAGGAACGATCTAAGAAGATAATGGGTCTGATGCAGCCTGTCCAATCGCTTGGCATGTTCTATATGACGCTGATACAGGACAAGAAGGAACCTGCGTATTACGGCGAATCAGTCACGGTTCAGGATGCTGAAAAGGTGCTTTTAAGGTGGAAGATTTCTGATGATCAGTACCGGGTTGTCTTTGGAGATTTATCAGCTTTGGATGTCAGCGCCGAAAAATTAGCTGAGCTGGAAAAGTCCATTGTAGACAACGGCGACAAAATACCGGGCGTAACTGAAGAAGCTGCTCCCCAAGGCACAGGCGAGTCCACCGCCATTGACCATTACAATCGGGGAGACGTCCATTATTTCAATGGCGAATACGACCAGGCCTTCTCAGAATTATCCAAGGCCATCGAGAAAGACCCGGCCCTTGTTCGCGCCTACGTCACTCGCGGTCAAGCCTATAATGACAAAAACGAATTCGACCTGGCCATTGCAGACTTCACAAAGATCATTGAATTAAAACCAGCCTATCCTCATGCCTACTGCTATCGGGGGATGGCCTATGGAAACAAAGGCCAATACGATCTGGCCATCGCAGACTACAGCAAGGCCATTGAAATAGATCCAATGGTAGCTGATGCCTATAGTGGCAGGGCTCGTACCTACTACTACAAGGGAGAATATGACAAAGCCTGGAAGGATGTTTATAAAGCACAGGCCCTGGGCCAGAAGGTTGATTCCAAGCTTCTCGAAAAGCTTCCTAAAGCTTCAGGGACAGTTAAATGAATCAACGGGAACTTGAAGGTCTCCGGTACCGGGTAATCTACGGTGAATTGAGTGTAAAGGACGTGGCGCCGGAGGATTTACCGAAATAAATTTTCCAAATAATATTTATTACCGCAAAGGCCGGGCCTTTTGGATCGGCCTTTTCCTTTTTACAAATATTGTGCTGAAATCAAAATTTCAAGCCTAATGCCCACTTTATTAGAGTAAAATCAGCCACTGGTTCGTCTATTAGTGATTGAACGTTTAATCTTATTTGAGGCTACGGAAATTATTGATGTCTGAAGACAAATATCTGATGAAACTTTTACGTCTCGGTGACAATAGCGCACTGCATCGGCTGTATGAGAAATACAGAACAGATTTGTTCACGGTGGCTCTGTCTCTCATACACGACGTTCACACAGCCGAGGATTGCCTTCAGGACGTCTTTGTTCGTCTGGCCCAGGGCGCCGCTGATATGGAAATCCGCCGCAACCTCAAGGGATACTTGATAAGCTCCGTGGCCAACCGGGCTCGAGACCGGTTGAGGCAGCAAACAAAGCTTTCGGATAGGACTGAAAACATTGGCTGTTCGGCCAGCATAGTCGACCCAGTTAAAGTCCTCATTGACTGTGAAGAATCAGCTCGGCTTTTCAATATGTTGATGAGGCTGCCCTATGACCAGCGCGAAGTGTTTGTCCTGCATGTGCAGGCCGGAATGAAATTCAGAGAAATTGCCGAATTGCAGAGTGTTTCAATCAAAACAGCGATAAGCAGATACCGTTATGGGATTGAAAAACTGCAGGCGCTTCTGGAAAAGGACGACGCAAAATGAAATCTGAAAGTCAGATAAAACGACTCGCAAAAAAAATACGAATTCAACCTGATGCGGCTGTCAATGAGCGAGTTCTTGCCTGTGCCGAATCTGCATTGGCAAAGTCAACAAAAAACCGGGATGCCGTTCCAATGCGGCGTCCATCAATTTGGAGAACTATTATGAAAAATCCAGTTACAAGACTTGCTGCCGCCGCGGTGATAATCATTGCGGTGCTTATCGGCACATATTACTTCGGTGATTCTGTTAACATTGCAGGCACTGCCTATGCAGAGGTCGTCGAACGGCTGCACAATGCCCGCACACTTACTTACATTGGAGAAACGACTACGGGGATCGAATATATGCCGAGCATGACGATGGAAATAGCATTCAAGGAGCCGGGGTATATGAGAATGGCCATGGCCGGGGGTTATGTCTCGATTATAGATTCGATACAGGGAAAGTGCCTTACTATCCTTCCGCCGAAAAAACAGTTCATAGAAATTGAAATGTCCAATTTACAGAATGACCCTGCTCAGCGTAACATTAATGTCATTGAAAAATTAAGGAGCCTTCCCGAAAGAGCTGATGAACAACTCGGAACCCGTGAAATCGACGGCCGCCAGGTTCAGGGATTCCGGATAACTGAAGAAGGTTTGATTAATTCAGTCTGGATTGATATGCAAACAAGAGAGCTTGTTCTTGTGGAGATGGAATTCTTGAATGCACCGGGAATGAGCGGGACTATGAGCGATTTCCAGTTTGATGTGGAGCTGGATGACTCGCTCTTTAACCTCACTCCGCCGGACGGTTACACGCGTCTGGACATCCAGGTCGATACGGACGAAGTTTCTGAGCAGAGCCTGATTGAGTTTTTAAGAATGTGGACAACATGGGTTAAGGACGGCCGATTCCCCCCGACGCTCGATCCGACAAAGCTGGCCAAATACAGTATGGAAATGGTCAAAAATGGCCAGTTTGTTAACGAGGGCCAGATTTCCGAGCAGGAGCTGCACGAGAAATCGTTAAAAATGACTCGTGGATTGATGTTTTTGCTGAAAATGCCTGCCGGCAGCAACTGGCGATATGCCGGCGAGAACGTAAAATTCGGCGATGCTGATACCGCTATATTCTGGTATCGCCCGGAAGGCTCACAGACCTACCGCGTTATCTACGGCGATTTGAACGTAAAGGACGTAGCACAGGAGGATATCCTCGTTGATAAAATTGATGTTGAGCCGGTCATTCCCGAAGAATTTACCGCCATTCCGACCGAGGGTATGAAGATGCCGGGCATGAGTGAAGAAGCTGCTCTTGAAGGTTTGAAATTCTTTGCCGAATTTATCGGGCAATATCCGAAGAAGCTGAATTTAATGGACCTTATGCAGGATTTCATGGTTCTTAAAGACAGCGAAAACCTGACTGATACGGGCATGAAATTACAAAAAGAGATGAACCGGATGCAAAAAGACGAACGCGTGAAAAAAGCAATGGAGATGATGCGCCCGGTTCAGTCGCTTGGTATGTTCTATATGACGCTGATACAGGACAAGAAGGAACCTGCATATTACGGTGATACAGTTACGGTTCAGGATGTTGAAAGGGTGCTGATGCGGTGGAAGATTTCTGATGATCAGTACAGAGTAATATTTGGAGATTTATCAACACTGGATGTTAGCACCGAAAAATTAGCTGAGCTTGAAAAGTCCTCTCTGAAATAGTCGATTCGACAGTACGAACACAAAGGCTGGCCTCTGCCTTCAACAAGCAGGAACCGGCCTTTTCTTTTTGCAAATTCAGCAGTAAAATCCTTATTAGGTCGTCTATCATCCTACAGAAACTCCTGAGTTGTTTTATTAACAACAAAGTGGATATTATTGTGATGGCCGGAAGAAATACTCTGTTCGCTTAAAACACGCTTTTTGGGGCGTATTTACTGTTTCTGCAAAATAAGGGGGCCTTATAGAACTTTTGTTTGAAATTTATCTCCAAAACCAGGTATTTTATGGCTAACTGTTTATATCTTGACAGAACTTCGATACTTTAGAAGAGGTCAAGGCAATGCAAAATACAATGGCCAAA
>CAZIAN010000352.1:0-5683 GCA_964537355.1 uncultured Pirellulales bacterium
AAGATTCAGCCACGAAACCGAAGTTGCATCTCCTGGATATTATGCTGTGACTCTTGAAGATTATGGCATTCGGGCGGAGTTGACTTCGACAACCCGAGCCGGTTTTCAGCAATACACGTTTCCAGAGGCGGACGAAGCTTATATTCTCTTCGACCTTAAATTCCCCACAGAGTATGGATTCGAAGTCTTAGATGCCGAAATCGAAAAGGTCAGTGATACAGAGATCAGAGGTTATTCCAAACAGCAGGCCGGCAGATATGCAAAATGGAATGAGTATACCGTTCACTTTGTCGTAAAGTTCAGCAAGCCTTTCAGTTCTTTTGGTGGTTGGACAGGTGAGAAAATCCATCGTGCTATTAATAGCATTACTGGTAAAGGAGATGTTGGAGCTTTTGTGAATTATTCGACATCTAAGAACGAAGTCATTAAGATAAAAGCCGGTATTTCACTTGTAAGTATCGACCAGGCTCGTCTGAATCTGGAAAACGAGACGTCACGATTTGGATGGGATTTTGACGCTGTTAGAAATCACACCCGCAACACGTGGAATGATTTATTGAGCAAAATTGAGGTTAAGGGGGGGACTAAAACTGATAGAGTCAAGTTCTACACAAATCTGTACCGTTCCTATTGTGCTCGGACGATTTTGAGCGATGTCAACGGCAAATACGTGGATATGTATGAGAAAGTACAGCAACTTCAAGACCCGGACTCGCCTGTATATGGTTGTGATGCTTTCTGGAATACTTTCTGGAACCTGAATCAGTTATGGACGTTAGTCACTCCGGATATAGCAAATAAGTGGGTCAAGTCTCTGCTGGAAATATATGATCGAGGAGGATGGCTGGCGAAAGGCCCTACCGGTATCGAGTATTCCAGCATTATGGTGGCATCACACGAGATATCTCTGATTGTAAGCGCATATCAAAAAGGAATCAGGAATTTCAATATTGAGAAAGCTTACAAAGCTATGAAGCACATTCAGACCGAGCCGGGCCGGCCTCACGAAGGAGGTGGTTATGTGGGTAATCGTCAATTGAAATCTTACAAAGAGTTTGGATATGTACCTGTTGAAAAAGGGCCTGTTTCAAACACTCTGGAATATGCATATGATGACTGGTGTGTTGCTCAGATGGCCAAAGCTTTAGGCAAAAAAGACGATTACGAATACTTTACAAAGAGAGCCAATAATTACAAAAATGTATTTGATCCTTCCGTCGGATATACACGCCAGAAACATATTGATGGCTCATGGGTCAAAGATTTTTCACCTTACTCTGGAAAAGGATTCGTTGAAGGCAACTCATGGCAATATACCTGGTTTGTTCCCCACGATGTAAGAGGTCTTATCAACCTTATTGGTGAGGAAAAATTCAATCAAAGATTGGAAGAAGGTTTCGAGAAGTCTCGTAAAAGTAACTTCAATGCGACTAACGACCGTTTTGCGGAGTACCCTATTAACCATGGGAATCAACCGAATATGCAGGCAGCTTGGCTTTTCAATTATTCAAGTGCTCCCTGGCTTACACAGAAATGGGTGAGGGAGATAATGGAAAACTATTACGGGACTGGCCCAATAAACGGTTATCCGGGAGACGAAGATCAAGGCCAGATGGGGGCTTGGTATGTGATGAGTGCTATGGGATTGTTCGAAATGGATGGAGGTGCAGCAACTGAACCCACCTACGAGATCAGCAGCCCGATATTTGATAAGATTACTATCGATCTGGATGAAAAATACTACAAAGGCGGCAAGTTTGTAATCAAAGCTAAGAACAACTCAAGCCAGAATAAATACATCCAGTCTGCAACTCTGGACGGAAAGCCTTTGAACAAACCCTGGTTTTACCATCGGGAGCTTGTCAATGGCGGTAAATTGGTTCTTAAGATGGGGCCAAGGCCAAACAAGCAGTGGGGCAGTGCACCAGAAGCGGCTCCGCCATCTATGACGAAGTAATTAAGGATTCTGCTTGTAATTTATGGCTGACTGCGTGGTTCTACACATAGAAGGTGGCGCACGAAGAAATCCATACGCCTCCGGCTGGCGTAAGGTATTTCGCCAACACCATGGCCGCGACCCGGCACCACCAGCATGTCGAAATCCTTGTCTGCCTTAATAAGCGCATCGATTACCTGCATGGTTGAAGCAGGATCCACGTTCTTATCGAGTTCTCCTACAGTGAGCAGAAGTTTGCCTTGTAGTTTATGGGCTTGTGTAACATTCGATTGTTCTTCATAATGCGGCCCGACAGGCCAGCCCATCCAGAGTTCATTCCACCAAATCTTGTCCATTCGATTGTCATGACAGCCACAGTCGGCTACCGCAACTTTATAGAAATCGCCATGAGCCAGCAGTGCGCGCAACGCGCTTTGTCCGCCCGCGGAGCCGCCATAGATACCAACTCGCGTTAAATCCATTTGGGGATACTTTGCAGCGGCAGCTTTCATCCACAAAATACGGTCGGGAAAGCCTGAGTCGCCGAGATTTTTCCAGCAAATGTCGTGGAATGCTTTTGAGCGGTATGAGGTGCCCATGCCGTCAATCTGCACAACAATAAAACCAAGTTCAGCAATGGCTTGCTGGCGGATTTTTATGCCGAAGGATTTTGGGACAAAAGCACCATGAGGACCGGCATAAATCTGTTCGATTACGGGATATTTATCATTCGGGTCGAAATTACTCGGGCGGATTATAATACCGTAGATATCCGTTTTACCATCTCGACCTTTTGCGACAAATCGCTCTGGTGGACGCCAACCGGTTTTAAGCAGTTCGCTCCAGTCGGCCCGTTCCAATTCGCAAATTAGTTTTCCATCGTTGGCATCGCGTAAGTCGGTAATGGGGGGCTGATCAACCCTGGACCATCGGTCGAAGAAGAACCGGCGGTCCGGTGAGAACACAATTTCATGTGTACCATCTCCTTCGGTCAGTACGATAAGACCTGAACCGTCAAAATTGACACGGCAAAGATGGACATAGTAAGGGTCATCTCTTTCACGAATACCGCCGGCTCTAAACCATATTTGCCGTTTGGCTTCATCAATTTTCTCGACACCGCGCACGACCCACTGTCCTTGAGTGATTTGGTTTTTTACACGGCCGGTTTTTGCATCGTAAAGATAGAGGTGATTCCAGCCGTCGCGTTCCGACATCCATATAATCTCCTCCTCGGAGTCGAGGTAATGACTGAATTGCTTGCCTGCATAATCTATGAATGTTTTGCTCTGTTCATCCACGATAGTGGACGTTTCCCCGGTATCAGCGGCTACGCTTATAATGCGCAATACCTGATGACCACGCTGATTGTAGAGGAAAGTGAACCGTTCTGAGTCTGGCGACCAGCGAATGTCCGAAATGCTCCAGGGATTCTCGAAAAGCTCATCTGAAACAGGAATTTGATGTTGAAGGACGACGTTGAATAATTGCGGCTTTGAAATCTCAATGCGGTCGCCGGGTTTGGTGTAAGAAATTGTATGTAGCTTGGGTTGTAACTGGTCTTTGGGTGACGATTCGATAAGATAAATCTTTCTGTCATCACCTTTACGAATTCGCAGTACAACAATTTTTTGAGAATCCCCGGACCAGTGAAAACGTTTCGAATATGCGTCTTCTTCGGTGCCGTCGCTGCTAAGAGTAAATTCCTCCCCGCTTTCAAGATTTCGAACACAGAGGTTATAGTCTTTTATAAAGGCGAGCCATTTGCCATCAGGTGACTCCCCACTTCGTTTTGTTTCTTTGTTTGTTTTTCGTTTGATGGTCCTATTATCAAGGTTATCGTCTATTAAAGCATCTGCCGTTTCTTCAGTGGCTACAAACACCGCCAGGGTCTTTCCGGCATCGTCGGTTACCAGCCATGCGTGTCCGGCAAATGTATGCTGCTGATGAGTTTGGTCGGTATGGATCGTGGCATAGTGACGTCGCTGCCCCTCGGAATCCAGCCAATAAATCTTCACATCGTTCTTTGTGCGATTAATGAATGTGATGGAAGTCTCTTGTCCGGTCCGAGTGCTTGTACCGACCCGGGCGAGCGGTTCAAGCGATGTAATCGCTTGTCCCTCCTGTGAAACCTTTTGAATCTCATAATTTTGCAAATCACATTTCCACCTTTTACTTTGACTTCTGAACAGAAGCCCTGAACCGGATTTGCTGAATCCGAGATTGTCAATTGGAAGCCGATTTGCTGGTATTTCTTTTCCGGCGGCTTTAGAAAGTTCTGCGGCAAGACGGCTGTGGTCAAACGCCGGTCGTCGTATGCCGGTTTCTGCATTGACGAGAATAAACTCACGTCTCTCTTCACTCAGGTCGTTGCGATACCAAAACTGCGTATTGTCCGGCAGCCAATGCGGAACAACGCGGCTCTTAAATACTTTATTGGCCGTGGTTTTATTCAGATTTAACGCACGCTCATAGTCGCTGCGGGTTCCCTGGGCAGTAGCGTTCTGAGTTGCAAAGAGGGACGCCGCTAATAATATAGCCAGGATTAAAGCGTTCAGTCCAATGGAGATTTTCATTGTTTCTATCCTACCTCCTGCTTTTCATATTAAAGCGTATTTTCTTGGCCTTTGTTACGATCTCACACAATCTTTAGCACCTTAAGCTCGTGAGGCCGCATTTGTAGTAACATATCAGCATCGACCGCATTTTGTTGTCCGGTTTGAGGATCAAGTAAATAACGCTGCCCTTGAGCCGAAGCAGTCGGCTTGAATGCGATGTGCTCTTGACCTTCGTTAAATACTATATAGTAGTGGATTCCATCTTTCACCAGGTGACGCACTCTAAGGTCTGGCTCAGCAGGCGTAAAACTGACGTCTTTAGGTATCAAGCTGTTGATTTTTTCCAGTAGCAAGATTTTGTTATCAGCTTTTTCCCAACGAATAAGACGGCCGGAATTCTCCAAAACCTGCAACGATTCTCTTGCTTTTGGAGGCGGATCAAATTCTACAATTAGTGCCTTATAGTGCATACCTGCGATATGAATACCGTCCGGTCTTACTCGTGCATCTTCCCACAGGTGTCTTGCTTCAAGGTAATTGAAGTCGAGCTGGTTTTGGAAACAGACTTTGGCGGCTTGCCATGGTAAGTGGTCATTAAGGCCGAGAATCGCAAGCGAGCAGATGTGTTTGCTGTCAGTGTTCAGCCAGCATAGACGCCGACTCGCATCGGCAAAGGGCTTATATTGTTTCCACCAGGGACTGTTGGGGCCGACATCAGGTGGGCGCTCATCGATGCGAGGACCTCTAACTGAGTAATAGAAGGCATGTGGAACCAGCATGTTACAGCCTCGGGAAATCAACCAGTTGGTCAGCCATTTCATCTCATCGAACGTAAAATTGTGTCCGTATGCTCCGCAGTATTCGTTCAGGTTCCGCCTCCGCCCGAGATGGATCATTGCCGAAGAGGCGCACTTGGCCTGTGTTGATTGGGGGCCTTCCAAAGCACTGGCTTTACCTGGCTCGATATAACGCCAGACAATGTCTTGTCCTGGAATTTGAAAATACCTCAGATGTCCTATATCATCAGGAGCGGCCGGGTGGCCACATAGGGCGATTCTGTGAGAGTCGCACCACTGAGAGATCTGTTTGTAAAATGTTTCTTCAAGCCTTGCTTGCAGAGCACGGAAGTAGTCACGGCGATACCGCTCAGAATCTGGTTCATCTTTGTACCAAAGAGCAGGACGATAGG
>CAZIAN010000353.1:0-5678 GCA_964537355.1 uncultured Pirellulales bacterium
GATACAGCCGGACCGTGAAGCCGCGGCCCGATATATGATAAACATTGAGGATATCAATGTGTTGGTCGAAACAGCAATAGGAGGCAAAATCGCAACCACAGTTTTTGAGGGTCAAAGGAGGTTTGACGTTCAGGTACGTTTTCCGGCTGAAAGACGAGCAGATATTGATGTTATAAAACAGCTTTTGGTTACCTCTCCCTTGGGCTATAACGTTCCACTTGAGGAATTGGCCCAAATTAGAGAAGTCGAGGTTCCGGCTCAGATAAGCAGGGAAGACTCCAGAAGAAGGCTTATTGTTGAATGCAATGTTAGAGGGCGGGACATTGGGAGCTTTGTCGTAGAAGCAAAGCAAAAACTGAGAGATGTGGAAGACAGCCTGCCGGCCGGCTTTAGGCTGGCATGGGGTGGGCAGTTCGAGAACCAACAGAGAGCGATGGCACGTCTGAAGGTAGTTGTGCCGGTCGCACTGCTACTTGTCTTCGTGATGTTGTTCAGCTCACTGAATTCTGTCAAAAGTTCTATTCTTATTCTCACAAACTTACCCTTTGCAGTTGTTGGGGGCATTATGGCTATCTATCTACTGAAAATACATCTCAGTGTTGCCGCGTCCATTGGCTTTATCGCTCTATTGGGAGTTGCTGTTGAGAATGGGTTGGTTCTCGTAAGCTTTTTTGACCAGCTACGCGAATGCGGCGAAAAGGTGAATGACGCCGTTTTCGAAGCCTGCCGGCTCCGAGTTCGACCTATGATGATGACCACACTAACGACGCTGATGGGACTTCTACCAATGCTCTATGCTACCGGGTCAGGTTCCGAAATTCAGCAGCCTCTTGTTGCAGTGATCTTTGGTGGACTTATAACTTCTTTGGCGCTGACTTTGATCATACTTCCCGTTCTCTATATCCTGTTCAACAGTGAGAAAACAATTAGGAGTACCGCGATGGTGTGAGCCGGCTTAACATCAGTAGCTCTGTTTACGCTTTTTGTAATATCGGCTTTTTACCGGTGGTTTGTAATCAAAATAAATGACTAAACAGCTTGTATTACGAAAGAACGTGTATTTCTGAGGGTATTTTATGATGAGAAAGAAAGTATTGAGTTTGATGATTGCAACGGTCTTTGGCATACTGGCTATAATTATTTCAGGTTGTGCTACGAATAGGGTTGATCTTGTAGATACCGGTAGGCTTAATTTAGAACAGCATAATACAGGTAAGGTCTATATTGCATGGAGTGGGGCTTACGAGCAAGATGATGGTTTTGTGGTAACCGGAGTTTTGAGGCGGCGTGACAGTGTGGGCACGGCTATCAGGACACATGTAGATGTTAAGGTATTATCTCCGGATGGGACAATTTTGGATGAAGCCCGTTCATCAGACGTTTACGTATCCAGACGCATCACCGGTACGAGCTATCTAAGCTTCGAACGATTTAAAGTGTGTTTCCCGAATGTACCTACTAAGGAGTCATGGGTACGTGTGGTCAGTCATAGTGGCCGACATAATGACACAACAAATTTTTAATTCTAATATCAATCAAAATAAGTGATTGAGCAAATGACAACATGTGCAGGAAATTCTTGACAGCGGGCATGAGAAATACTTATAATTCATTATACTATGGATAAAATAAAACAATTCGCGAAAGAACATAGCGATGTTACCCGTCGTTACTTCCTTCAGCTCGGCGCGGCGGGGGTAACCGCCCTGAGTCTTTCAAAGCTTTGGGCTCAGGAGCATGATGGCCAAATCGATCCGCTGCTTGCCGAAGCGATTTCAAAACTGGAGTATCTCACTCAAGACAAGGATTTTCGCAACTACGGTCGAGGCAAACCGCCGCCGTATAAGTTGCCGCCTGAAAAACTTCGCGAAGTAGGATTAGCGCGTGAAACATGGGAGCTTGAGGTAGTTGCCGATCCCGAAAGTAATTCTGAGGTGGAGCAGCCTCTTTCGAAGTCTCTGGGTACGGCCATGAACTGGGCCGGATTGATGAAGCTTGCTGAGACAAAAGCCGAGCGTTTTATGAATGTGATATCCTGCACGAACGGCCGTTTTCCATGTGGTATGGGTTTGTGGGAGGGGGTGCCTCTGAGAGATGTGATATGGTTAGCCCATCCGATCGGTAATGTTCGGCGTGTCTTTTACTATGGTTATCACAATAACGACCCTGAACAGAGATTCCAGAGTTCCCTTCCGATTGGCCGGGTTCTCGAAGAACTACCGGGCCAACATCCTGTAATGCTGTGCTACAAACTCAATGGCCAATGGCTTACACCTATCCGAGGCGGCCCGGTTCGGATGATGGTACCGGGCGAATACGGCAATAAGAGTGTAAAGTGGCTCCAGCGCATTATATTAACGAATAATTTCCAGGCCAACGATACTTATGCAGGCTGGAACAATGATACTGTCAGTTATCTTAAAACCTCCGCACGTTTTATTCATACTCCCAAGACAATCAAAGCCGGGCAGCCCGTGGCGATAACAGGAGTTGCAGAGGTTGGTATGTCCGGCCTAAGTAAAGTACAATATTGGCTTGCCCCGCAGGATAAACCTCTTCCAAAGGATGATCCTTATTTTACCAGGGCCGAGTGGAAGGATGCGGATATCCTGCCTCCTCCGAAAAATTGGGGAGGAGGACTTCCCGATGGCAAGCTGCCTTCAATTCCACGCCAATTCGACACTGCCAGCGGAAAACAGCACCGCTGGCCAATACCAAATACGATTGTCCATTGGGCCGCATTGCTTAAGGCTGAACGGCCGGGACAATATGACCTTCGCTGCCGGACAATAGATGCCAATGGAATCGCCCAGCCTATGCCGAGACCATTCCCGAAATCCGGCAATAACAGTATCCGGGGAGTGAAAATCACTGTTGAGAAGTGAATTCAGCTATGTTGGCTGCATGTCAGGCACGGTTTGCGATTGCTTTTCTTACTCGTTCCCGAGTCATTGGGATTTGAAACAATCTGGCTCCCGTGGCATCGTAAACAGCATTGGCAAGAACTCCGCCCATACAAATAATACCCGGCTCTCCGCCTCCTCTTGAGGGCGATTCATCTGCTTCTATGTTCACTACTTCTATCTGGGGTACCCATGAGAAACGAGGAAGCTCATAGCTATCGAAATTCAGGTCAATTACATCTCCACCCTGGAAGTGGACTTCTTCGGTTAAGGCATAACCCATACCCATCGTAACACAGCCTTCGGCTTGTATAGTGGTTCCTTCGGGATTAATGACGAGGCCTAAATCCTGGGCGCATACAACGCGTTTAACCTCTATGCTTCCTGTTCGCTCGTTAACTTTGACTTCTGCGAATAGAACCACGGGTACGCCCACGTCGTAACCACAAGCTATCCCAAAGCCCCTTCCGCTGGGTGCTTTACCGGCTGGTGTCCAGCCAAATTTGTCCGCCCCGGCCTTAAGAACTCTTCGAAATCTCTCGTCGGTTATATTCCTTAGACGAAAATCCAAAGGGTCAATTTGTGCTCTGGCGGCCATGACGTCAATGTGAGATTCCCGTGCAAAGCTGTTGGTGTTGTTGTCAGGTGCGCGCCAGGGTCCCGTTCCGAGTGTATGCATTTTTTCGCCATTTTTCAGTTCTCTGCAAACGGTAATACGATGATTTGGCACATCGTAGAATAGCTGAGAACCTCGCCCTCCCATGCCGTATATGTCGTAATTCCACGAAACAATTTTGCCTGAGTTGTCTATACCCGACTTAATCTTAACTACAGCGGCCGGTCTGAATGTGTCATAGAAGAACTCATCTTCGCGGGTCCAGACAAGCTGGACCGGTTTTTTTGCAATTTTTGCCAGCTTGACTACTTGCATGGCTTGGCCGTTGCTTATCTTTCCGCCAAATCCGCCTCCTACAAAAGGTGTAATAACACGGACGTTTTCTTCCGACATACCCAGCTCACGGGTTAAATCCCGTCGAAGGCCAAAAGGTGTTTGAGTTGAGGCCCAAACCGTAAGCTTGTCACCTTCGAAGTGAGCCACAGCGGAGTGAGGCTCCATCGGAGCATGAGAAACGTACCCGTTCAAGTAAGTTTCCTCAGCCATATATTTAGCGGTCTTTTGACCAGTCTCGATATTACCACCCTGGGCGGTTACTTTGCTGTTACCGGCATTATCGACGAAATAATCGAATACGGTTTTATCATCAAATCGCGCTTTGGGAATATCATATTCGACTTGTAAACTACGGAGAGCTTTCTCGGCTATATCGGGATGCTTATGCAGTACAGCGATGAGTTCACCATCCCGGACAACCTGTGCACCTTCGATTCTGTCAACTGCCGAAGTATCCAGACTTTTTACTTTTGCGCCGTGAGAGCGAGGCCGAAGAATCTTTGCGCATACCATGCCGTCAAGGCGAATATCACCCGTATATTTGGCCTTGCCCGTTACTTTTTTCCGAGCGTCAAGGCGGTTGACAGGTTTTCCTATCAGATTGTATTGCCCGACTGTTTTTATTTTGGGTTCCTGCTCCAGACGCCTTTGAATCTTCTTGCCTTGGGTCAGTTGAGCGTAAGTGACTTTGTTTGATGAGCGAGTTTTGTCAAATACGACTCCGTCTTTGACGGCCAGCCGGTCTTTTGGCACCTTAAGACGCACGGCCGCGAGCCCTATCAGTATTGTGCGAGCTTCCGCTCCTGCGGCCCTTAGTACCGGACCAAAGTATGGTGTGGTCATTGAACCCCACGTGCCTGCATCGTAGGGACAGAGGGCAGTATCTCCCATAACCATATCAACCGATTCCAGAGACACATCAAGCTCGTCAGCTAAAGTCTGGGCAAGAGAAGTAATAGGGCCCTGTCCCATTTCTATCTTGCCGGTGAAACAGGTAACTCCGCCGTCCTCTCCTATTTTCAGATAGGCGTTAAAATCGGGTCGTTCTTTTTGTCGGCGTCTCTGCCCCTTTGCCGATGGTCCACCAACAGTGAAGAAGATTACGATTCCACCACCTAAGCCCTGTAGAAACTCTCGACGACTAAGTGGATAGATATCCTCATTATAATTACGCTCAGTGACTTGCAATTTATCCTCGTTCATCCTTACCTGGCTCCTTTCATTTCCTGAGCTGCAGATTCGATAGCTCGGATAATTCGAACATGTGCACCGCACCGACAGAGGTTATCCTCCATGCCCTGGATGATTTCATCGCGGGTGGGTTCGGGATTCCTCAACAAAAGACTATAGGCATTGAGAATCATTCCCGATGTGCAGAAACCACATTGAAGAGCATCGTGCTTTACAAACGCCTCCTGAATCGGATGCAGTTTGCCATTTTTTTCCAGGCCTTCAATTGTAAGAACATTTTTACCTTTGATGCTCCTGACGGGAAGCACACATGACCGCATGGCCCTGTCATCAACTATAACAGTACACGCACCGCACAATGCTTTACCACAACCATATTTTGTTCCCGTCAGACCCAGGTCGCTGCGCAATACCCATAGAAGGTTGCGTTCGCCGTCAGTAGTAATGCTTACGGATTTCTCGTTGAGTTTGAAAGAAATGGTTTCATTCATATCGAACCCTCTCTTGACTTAGATTCCAAACTAAAATTCTAAGGGGAATTTAACCATATTTCATAATGAGTGTCCAGAACAATTTTATGGCTAAAAAATGTTTTTTCATCTGGATTTTTTTGAAGGCAAAGAGAGCTGCTT
>CAZIAN010000354.1:0-5669 GCA_964537355.1 uncultured Pirellulales bacterium
AACGCGGCCGCACTTGCAGAGCCTGTCATGCCGTCCATGCAAGTAAGAATTATGCTCATATCAGTGAAACGGTTCCGTATGGGCAATGGCAATATAAACTCGGGTTCAAGTTGACAGAAAATGGCGGTAGTTGTGATGCGGCCTGCCATAAAAGTAGAGAGTATGATCGAACAAAAGTTACGCCTTTGGCAGAACTCCTGGACAGCTCCGTGTCGGAGAAGTAAATTAAAGATAATCGCCAAGGTTGAAAAATCGTAAAACTCAGGAAAATGACCATGCAATATTTTATGAGCCATATACAATACTATGCGTTTTTGATCCTGTTGTTTGTCACGAACGCAGACTCACCCATTCGTGTCCTTTCTCAGCTTAATCGCTTCGATAAAGCCCCAGATCTCATTTTGCCGAAGTTGGCCTCCCCGGCAGAAGACATAGATCTGAAGAAGCTCGATAAGCCTGCTATTCTGGTGTTCGGAGAAGCTTACCACCAAAAGACGCTGGAATCTCTGGTAAAACTAAAAGAAATAGTTGACAACATCGGCTTGACCGAAGCTGACTTACAGGTCTTTCTGATTTTGTCGCACGTACCAAATCAGGAACAGATGGCACAACTTCGTGAAAAGGAGAAGATCAGCGTTGAAATACTGTTTGACAAAAAACTAAAGGCTTTTGGTGATTACGGCATTACCGTCTTGCCAAGTATCGTTGTGATAAACAAAGAGCACAGGATTGCTCTTGCCTTGTCCGGCGTCCCGCTCTCGTTTGCCGATATGGTTGAGGACGCAATCCTCCTGGCTACTAAGCGTATCACGCAACAACAGTTAGAGTCTTCCCAATCTTTGATGCAGGAAACCAGTGCTCAACAAGAGACTGTGAAGCGCGTTCGTCTGCTTACCAATCTGGCCAGGCAATTGGCGAGAAGGAACTTTACCGCAATTGCCCTGAAACGGTATCGTGAAGTATTGGAACTCGACAACACATACATCGAGGCAATGGTTGGAGTGGCAAGATGTCTCATAAAGTTGAACCTTCTCTCGGATGCCATCGAAGAGTTACAGAAGATATTACAGATCAATGCCGAACACGTAGAGGCAAACCTTATGATGTCACAAATCGAAATCATACAAGGTGGAGACGGCATCGCCGACGGCAGACATAGAATAGAACAAATATTGACTGTGAATCCAGATCATCCTGAAGCCAATTACCTCATGGGTATGGTTTGTGAAGCGCAAGGGGAAATGGAACATGCGCTAAAGTACTACAAGAAAGCAGCCAAGCGGTTGCTCGAAATAGGCATGAACTGAATTGCCGGGATTTTACACACAGCCTCGTGCTGAAATTAGCAGTATGGGGCTTGAGTTTTCAGGACAGACCTGAGATTGTGTTGGATATGAGGCTCAGCCGTATGTCTTAGCAAGTATTGATGGGAAATGGCAGGTTAACGTGAAATGAAAGGGACTTAGGGATGAATAGTAACCAGCAAAATCCAGGACCGAACGCTTGTCCTTACCAAGGGGCAAATTCACAAGAATCTGTTCCGGCCAAGCCGAACAGGCGTGGTTTTTTTCACGCTTGTTTTGCCCTGATGACGGGTATTGCCGGATTTATCCTGGCATTCCCGGTTTTTTCCTTTTTTCGGCTGCCCAAGCGGATCAATACTGCAAAGAAAATTGAACTCCCCATAGCCGATTTAAGTGAGGACCAGGCCTTGTTTTTTGATCGGCAGGGTATGCAAATCGTCTTGGTATACACGGCTCAGGAGCCGAAAGTTTTCGATGCTGCATGCACTCATTTGGGTTGCCTGGTGATGTGGGATCAGAATGAACACATTTTTCATTGCCCTTGCCATGGGGCCGTTTTTGATGACAACGGGCAAGTCGTCAGAGGGCCTACCAATAAACCGTTGAAAAGAATCGACTTTGAAATCAAGAATAATATGATCATTATTTCGTAGGTTATTATGGGCAGACTAATCAGATTACTCAAATGGATCAGTAGTGAACTTGACGACCGGTTTGATCTGACTCCAGTTATTGAAAAGAACCTGACTCATAAGCAGGTTCCCCGGACACTTAGCTGGGGAGGATGCTTTGGAGGGCTGGCATTCCTGATTTTTATAATCCAGGTATTTACCGGTATTCTGTTGCTGATGTACTACAAGCCGGATCCGGAACGCGCCTGGGACAGTGTGACATTCATCAAAAGCAATGTACCGATGGGATGGCTGATTCAGCGGGTCCATTCAGTGGGCGCCAATTTGATGATTGCTCTGGTTTTCCTGCACATGGCCCGTGTGGTGTACCTGCGGATTTTCCGCAAGCCTCGTGAGTTACACTGGATCAGCGGCTCAGTCCTTTTGCTGGCTACGACGATGATGGCCTTCACTGGATATTTGTTACCCTGGACGCAGCTTTCCTTTTGGGGAGCAAAAGTGGGAACTGAAATCCCATCGGCAGTGCCGCTTCTGGGAGATTTTATTGTACTGTTGATACGACGCGGTCAGAATATCAGCGGTGAGACTTTGGGATTTTTCTTTGCCATGCACATCTGGGTTCTGCCAGCCTTGTCAGTTCTCATGATGTCAATGCATTTTCTAATGATACGGCGGACCGGGATTTCACGTCCTTTGTAGCCGGAGTATCGGATCAAATGGGAGATTTATGAATGGGTATTGACTATCGAGAGCAATATAAACCCGAGCATTTAGAGCCCTTCTTCCCGCACGAAATCGTAAAAATGATTATCGTGGTGCTCTGCACACTTGCATTATTAATGTTTCTGGTTATTCTGCCAACATACCTGGAAAATCTGGGGGTCCACGGAATTGCCCAAATAGAAGATCCCGCCAATCCTTCAAGTACACCACCGCATATCAGGCCGGAGTGGTATTTCCTGGCCGTGTATCAGTATCTCAAGTTGATGCCTTCGGAAGTGCTGGGGATCGGCGGCAAAGCTCTGGGGATTCTTACCCAGATGATTGTTGTCATCCTGTTGCTTTTATTGCCCTTCTGGTATCCATTGCGAGCTGCACGGGTTAATAAGAATGAATGGCGTGCGGGTTTTTCGATTTTCGGACTGCAATTGCTTATATTTCTCATACCTGCGGCTGTTTTATTATGGTTTCGCAGCAAGATGCCCGATCCCTATCGTGATATTATTCATCCTATGTTTGTTTGGCCCGTTTTATGGTTTGCCGTGTATGTTTCTGTCGGATGCCTGATGCGGAAGGTACGATTGAGCGATGCTTTCGCGTGGTTGAAATTGTTTAATATAGGGCTGATCTTCATAGGATTCCAGGCTCTGATATTCTTCGTTGTGCTGGGGCAGGGACTTTCGTGGGCAGTAGGACCGGCTACCGGGTATTGTACAGGCTTACTGTTCTTTGTGCCTTCGACGGCGATTATAATTTGGTTCTTGATCAGACGCATTGCCGGAACGGACGAGAATCTCCGTGTGAAACTGATGACAGGCTTGATTACCGAGGGCCTTGTCCTGTTTCTGGGGCTGACGATCTGGGCCATGTGGCCCGCGGGAGGACTGGTTCCTGCAGAGGGCTCTCACAGTGAAACGCGCAGCTTTGCATATTCTGTGGCCGTCATAGCGTTTGCTCTGGTCGTTTTTTATGCTTTCTTAATTACTGAATTATTGACGGTACATCACACTCTGAAACCGGAAGAAAGAGATCAATTAGAATGAAATCGAACTTGTTATTCTTTTGCAGTTGTTTTGTATTACTTGTATTGTCGGCACTATGCAGCAAGGCGTCGGCCAAGGAAAATGCCTATAAAGACAATGCCTGCGTGTCATGCCATCAAAATCTAATTGGAAAGCTCAGCGAGGTAGTGGAGCAATGGAAGCAAAGTATTCACTTCCAGAACAACGTCACGTGCGATGGATGCCATGGGGGTGATTCTTCTTTAGAACGAGAGCAGTTCGATAGCGATGAAGTCTTCAAAAACCGGTCGCATTTACACCGTGACAGAGAGTTTTTGGTGATGCCGAGAACGGATAGTCTGTTTACCAGTGCCGTGCGAGGGCGCAGTGTCAGCTATTTCTGCGGTAAATGTCATTCGAACATTAAGGAAAAGCATCTGGGATCGCCTCATGGAGAATTGGGTAATCCGACATGTTTATACTGTCACGGTAGGGGCTCTCATGCGATTCAGGAATCCACTCCGGAGATCATTGACATAAGATCAAGGCGCGAAGGGGGACGCTGTGCGACATGCCACCGGGCGGCAACGATGGAAACTGTCTCAAATATCTATCATATAATGGTTAATGCTCAATTGCAGTTGGAGAATTCTTCCAAACTCTATGACTGGCTGGAAGCGCATGGGTACAAGAACCTTGCGATGGACAAAATGTATCATCACAGTCGTGAAACGTTATCGCAATTACGACAAACATTTCATAGTTTTAATATGAGAGAGATTAATGAGTTTGCTTCGAGCATCGGAGCCAATGCAGAGCTTACTCAGGAAACATACAATATGATCGAAAACCTGGAAATGGGTAAGACCCGGCAGGCAAAACTTGCGATTTCATCGGTGTTATTTTTGTTGAGCTTTGCGGGATTAATGTTGATTTATCGCAAGAAATACCTTCACTGATCGCATAAAACACCGAAACAAGTAAACCCCTTGCTATTAACGCTGTTATTCTTCTCATCTGCAAGTTTCTGATATGGACATCTCGTCACGCAGCCCTTTAAGGATTACTCAGATTTTCTCCTCTGCAAAGAATTTTCAGCGGGCAGTCTTTCTGATTTGTTTTATTACGTCTTTTGATTCTGCCCTTTTTCTGCTGTCATGGCAACTACTACCTATTTTATTATAATCTATTAGATGGAAGCCAAAATAACTGTAAGAGCTTTATAAAGCCCTTACCGGTTCATGTGAAAATATACATTTGTCGATAAGCTATTCCTTGACTTGTTTTATCTCGTTGATTTGTTTTATCTCGCTCATTATTTCGTTAATGCGCCATTCGATTGCCGAGAGTATCCAGAATTTGAAGTGATTCACACGCATCTGTATGTGTATCATATAGATAATTTTCACTGAGAGCATCACAGTGGTCAGCTCAATCATCAAAAGCCTCATGCTCTCCTCAGAAAAGATGGAAATCACCCCGGCCACAATAATTATCACGACAAATATAACATTAATCAGTTTCGTATTAAAACTTGGTACACCTCCGATTCTGCCGATAATAGCTCTGACGCGTTCTTTTTCTTTCTCGAAGTTGTCCAGCATATATTTTAGATCGTTGATTTCATCCCCTATGTTTTGGCTTTTCTTGTTCATGAGAACTCCTTATATGAAAAAGTTTTCAGTTTGCTTTTGACGGGATTATCGTATCATCCTTATGGAACACATCACTAAGCAGAGCGTCTATTATGAACGTGTCCCATGGATAAATAAAAGTATCCGGACTTCTACTATGGATATTTCCCATTTGTATTATTTTTCACACTTTCAATATCTTTTTTCTATAGTCATCCTGCCGGTAGAGTCTCAAAGCTATCTGCGGCATCGTCACTGAAAACACCCACCCCCCAAAAAAATCGTGTCAGGATTCAGATTCATATAGTTTACAAATCTCTTGTAATAACTTTGATTCTCTGATCATGAAAGTCCATTCTACATAACTGAGCAGAACTT